>JBAXHO010000024.1:0-25924 GCA_037138855.1 bacterium | reverse complement strand
ATTGACTTATCTAACGGAGGTCATTTCGGTAACAGTTTCATTTATCTAACGCAACTATAAAAATTAGTAGAGAAACTTAATAATTTGGAGTAGAATTTAGTATCAAGTATCAAGTAGTATGTAGTGAATAAAAATCAAGCTTTAAGTATATTATTTTTTATCTAATACAAAATGATGGGAGTTATTATTTCGGTATTGATTTGTATACCAGTTGGTGTAATTGGTATTGCAGCAGTCTTCTTAGTTGTTTTATATAACGGCTTAATCCGCCTGAAAGTGCTTGTAGATGAAGCATGGAGCGGTATTGATGTGCAATTGAAGCGTCGTTATGATTTGATTCCGAACATTGTTGAAACTGTCAAAGGTTATGCAAAACATGAAAAAGAAACATTTGAGAAAATTGCAGAATTACGTTCTTCTGCTATGAATGCCAAGGGTGTAGATGAAAAAGGTCAGTTAGAAAATCAGTTGACGGCATCACTAAAAACATTATTTGCAGTTGCAGAGAATTATCCTGAATTAAAAGCTGATCAAAACTTTCGTGATTTACAGCAATCACTTACTTCCATCGAGGAAGAAATCCAAAGTGCTCGCCGTTATTATAATGGTACAGTTCGTGATTTCAATACCAAGATTGCTTTATTCCCGAATAATATTCTAGCTGGAATGTTGGGTTTTAAGGCCCGTGAATTTTTCGCAGCCGAGGAAGAAGCAAAACAGAATGTAAAAGTGGATTTTGCTAGCTAGCATTGCGTAAGTTTGATTTATGTTCATTACGAATCCATAAAATCGAATTAAGATCGCTTAAATTACTATTTTTTATGATCTTCGCTTTATGTTGCAGATATTTAATCCTGTAAAACGTGTTTTCCTGACATTGGCGATTTTCGTTTTCGGGTTGATATTTATTGCTATAAATCATCAAGTTAAGGCACAGGTTAATAGCTATTCTTATGATAAAATTTCTGCCAATATTACAATCAATAGCGATTCTACAGTTGATGTGACAGAGGAATATGTTTACCGGTTTAATGGTCTGTATCATGCAGCTACTCGTGACATTACCTTGATCGATGTCAATAATCAGGCTTTATGTAAAAAAGACTCCAGTTTACAATGTGGCGGGTTTGAATTCTTAGAAATCTCAGCTGTATATAATGATCAAGGCAATGAGTTAAAACGCCTGCCTCAGGATCAATACCGTTATGACAGTGCCGGGCATGTTTTGGCACCAGTTGATAGTTATACTCAGGAATTAATTGATAATGGTTCACAAAAGCAGATTAGAATTCAATGGTTGTTTTCTGAAGCTGGACGCAATTTTAATAATGAGACTTTAAAATTTTCAGTCAAATATCGGGTATATGGCAGTATTGGATATTTTCCCAAAGATAACTATGATTTGTTTTATTGGAATGCAATTGCTGAAACTCGCGGAGGTTTGGCCAAAAATGTTGAAATACATGTTAACTACCCTGTAGATATTCAATTAAAACAAACTGATTTTAAAATAATTAGTACTACTGGTTTTCCGTATCAATGGCAATATGACAATAAGAAAGCAAGTTTATTAGTTACCGGTGAGAATTTACCTGCGGATCAAGGTATTACAGTCCTTAGTAGAATTCCCCAAGGTATTGTGAGTGGTTATGGCACAATCAACCTTAAACTTTTTCCTGCCAAGCAGAATGTCAGCTTTCAAGATGTAGAAAATTATGAAGTTACCAATAAAATTTCCGGGTTGCCACCAGGTAAATATCAGCTTAAATTTAGTGCCTCCGGTTGGAATAGTGTCACCAAAGAAGTGACTGTGAAAGCAAATGAGACTCAAGATCTAACTGTTAATTTAAAGCCAGATTTGTTTACAATTATTATAATTATTTCAGTTATCACTTGTAATCTATTGGGCTGTTTGCTTCTGCCAATAGCAAGTATCTGGTATTTAAATGTGTATCTTCGGAGGGGAAGAGATCAAAATAAAATTGCTACAGTTGTTCCATTGTTTAAACCTCCAGTAAATGTCAGACCATATTTACTGGGTTCAATCAAGGATGAACAGGTAGATATGGTTGATATCACAGCTACTTTGATTGATTTGGCATATCGTGGTTATTTGAAAATTCGGGAATTCGGAGCTAAAAGTGTTTTAGGGATTCAAATTAAAGCTCAAGATTTTGAATTGATCAAAGTCAAAGATTTTGATGATTTAAATGAAAGTGAACAGAAAATAATTAAAAGTATTTTTGATGGAAAAGATCGTGTTTCCACCACCAGCTTGAAAAATCATTTTTATTTAAGTATTCCTGGGATTAAAGACAAAATTTATACAGAAATGGTTACTTTGGGTTATTTTGGTAAACGTCCTGATAAAGTCAGAGCTAAGTATTTAACAATAGGGATTTTAATGTTTTGTCTCGGATTGGCTTTGATTTTTGTAAATTTTGTATTGCCATTAGCAATTGGTTTAGCAATTGCAATAATTATTCTCGGTATAATTGTAGCTGCCACCAGTAAATATATGCCTGCCAAAACTACTTTAGGATCGAAAATATTTAATGAAATTCTCGGTTTTAAAATGTATATGGAGACAGCAGAACGTTTTCGAGTTCAAAATCTAACGCCTGAAACTTTTGAAAAATTTTTAGCATATGCGATTGTGTTTGGTATTGAAGAAAAGTGGGCAGATAAATTTAAAGATATATATAAAACTCCGCCTGACTGGTATGAAGGTTCCAATATTTCTACTTGGAATGCTCTTTATCTGGCTCATGCATTGTCAAGCTTCAGGAGCACTACATCTCAAGCTATGCAATCGACACCATCGAGTAGTGGAAATTCCTTTAGTGGAGGGGGTTGGAGTGGTGGAGGTGGCTTCTCCGGTGGTTTTTCCGGAGGAGGAGGCGGAGGAGGAGGCAGCGGAGCTTGGTGAGATGAGGAGATGCAATTTGTAATTTGCAATTTGCAATTAGAAACATGGATTGTTTACAGTTATAGGGGAGACATCGATGTCTCCCCTATATTTCCGGAATAATTAGATAAATTTCCCCTCATTTGCACTTAACAATTTGGCTAGTTAGTTGTTACAATTGCGGAGTATTCAAATTACTTTAATTCAGTTTTTTTTGACTTGAAAAAAAAATATTTTCAGCTTTTCTTTATTGTAGTTATCTCAATCTTTTTTATCGCTATTTCCATTCCCCATCTGCAATTTAGTTTTGGTGGAAAGTCTTATCGTATTCGAGGGTTGAGACTGAGTGATCTCAATAAAAATACAGTTTTAAGCGACTTTTCTTTTAATCAGTCTTTGAGTTTACATGGTGGTAAACAAATTGTTTATGATGTAGATCTTACAAATGTTGTTGAAGCAGAGCAAAATAATTCTTTGCAAAGAGTACGCAATAACATTGATGCCAGATTACGTCGCATGGAAATCGGAGAGTATAAAATCTATTCTTTACAATCGGCAAATAAAAATCAGATTGTAGTGGAAACTGCGTTTCCTTTATCTGAAGAAATTATTCAAAAATTAGTAACAAAAGGGGAAGTTGGTTTCTGGACGATTGATTTTGGAGCATTATCAGCTGCTCAGCAAGGTACAGCCCAGACTGATCCTTATGCCGGTACTATATTTCAAAATCGTAAGCAGGAAGATGTGACCAATCAGGATTTGAATATTTCCATACGTGTTTCTGATGCCAAAATATTTCTTTCAGAAAATCTTGTAAATATTTTTCCGGCAAATGAACTGATTACCAAGGCAGATACCCAGCCAAGGAACTTCGGTATGCGGTTGTTTTTTACTAAAGATGCTAACACTAAACTACAAAATATTTTATCTACTAATCCTAGCGGGTATAGTCCGGTTATTATTACACTTGACTATGAACCTGTGGCCATTCAGGCTTCCGGTGACTTAAATGCTAGCGGTTCGATTTTATTATATCCTTTTGGTCCTAATGATAAAGTAAATATCAATTTACTAGCTGCCAAATTATCATTACTTTCGTTAGATAGCACCGCTACGTTATCAAGTGTATCCAATTTAGCTCCCTGGGGCGGTTCACATTTCTATGCAGATATTGTATTGGGAGCTGTGATTGCTTTTGTCCTGGCACAATTGGTCTGGTTTTTATATTTCCGGAAACGGGCATATTTTGGCATTATTATGAATATTTTGTTTGTCATCTGGATAGTTGGATTATTAAAGGTATCAGCCTTGCTCAGCGCTACTTTGGACTGGGGATTGATTGTAGGGGTGGAAGCAGCAATCTTTTTATTCGCAGCATATTTAGCTTTGATTACTTTTAGAATTCGTACCAAATCACAAGGTGGTCTTGTCAAAGAAGAAATTGAAGATGTAATCAACGCTAGTCGAAATGAAGTACTTTATATTTGTATTCTAATACTGGTTATTGCTTATATTTTATTGCAATATGGTACTTTTGGAGTGATTCAATTGGCTACAGGAATAGGATTTGGAGCTATTTCTGCATTACTATTATTTCCTCTCGCTGCTCAATCAATTCTTATGCTTACTTTATTACGTAAAACCAAATGAAGATTTTAAATTTGATCCATAATTATAAAATAACTGGTGTAATTGCAGTATTAATTCTGGCAGTGGCAGTGACATTAATTTATTTTCAAGGCCTGAAATTTGGAACTGACTTTAGTAAAGGGACAGAGGCCACTTTTTATTCTGAAACAAAGATTAATACACAGGATTTAGAAAAAAAGGTTAAAAAAGATATCCCAGTTTTGGAAAAAGTGAATGTAGCTGGCAATACGTACAGTGTAATTTTTAGTGGTACGGTAAAGGCTGAGGATATTACAAGTGCTTTGCAGAAAGCTGATCAGAAACTGGGTGAAATCACAGTTTTTAATTATCAGGCCAGTCAGATAGCCTATGTAAAGGTCAGAATGATGTATAGTGCTGAATTAATTGCTTTGGCTTTTGTAATCTTTGTTATTTTTAGTCTGAGGGGAAAAGGTTTAACTTATAGTGATATTATTGCACTCGCACTAAGTGATTTATTATTACTTTGCTTTGAGCTTTTGATCGTCTTTGCTGGTTTTGCTTTACTTGGTGTATTTCATATCTTTATCAATGAAATGCTGATTATTTTAGCAGTATTATTGGCTTTTATTTTATTGATAATTAAAATTTTTGCCACGCTTCGTTTCCAAGATTTTCTTAGTTCTCATGAAGTAGATCAAATTGCACCGGTCTGGAAAAGATTTACTGTGGCCGATTGGCCTACTACTACATTTATCGTAGCATTTGTTTTCATATTATTAATTGTTCCCATTACAGTTTTAGGTGCACCGATTATTTATTTCATTCCTGTTATGCTATTTACTATTTTAGTGGCATACATTTCAGAGCTTTCTTTTAAAATTTTGTTGACTAAAGGAATTGATTTTCTAGTAGAAAAAATACCATTAATTTCAACTTTAAAAAACCGCAAGTGGTAATCAAAGATCTTACAGCTCCTGAACTTACAGCCTTTTATCAGGCATTTTCGGCAATAATGGATGAAGGGTATAATAATTTTCCTGAATATTTGAAAAAATATTTTATGGAAACACTTTATCCCTATAATAACTTCCAATTTTGGCTTTCGAGAAATATCCGCAAAATTTTAATTACTGTTGATGAAAGCAATAATTCCTTAGCAGGTTTTGTGGTCGGTGATCACACATATGGTGGAGTAGGATTTATTAGCTGGTTAGGTGTACTGCCGCAATATCGTAAGCAAGGTTTGGCTACCCAAATGTTGGCAGAATATGAAAAATATGTTTTAGCACGTAAAGGTTTTGCCTTGGAATTGTTCACCTTTGATCATTTATTACCTTTCTACAATTCACTTGGTTTCAAGGAAATCGGTCGTCGTGATCCCGGCTATTTTGGTCAAAAAAATATCATCATGACTAAACAATTGGGTGAGTGGATCCCGGAGTATCTTCAGATGCCAGCAGTGAATTGAAGAGCAACAATTTAGTTCACATATTGAATATCTGGCAGGTATATTGAAGAAGTGGAGTTTTATCCTATCACAACATATCGATTTAGCTTTCCGCTTTTTCCGTCAGCGCTGAAATTCCTTGTAAATTTAGCAGGTAAACCAGAGAATAGCTGCTCAATCTCAGCACTATCTGCGTAATGACAGTAACGATAAGCTTTTTCACCTTTTTGCCAGTCGAGTAAGTAATCATTTTTTTCTAAATTTTCTGGCTTTATATCAGCTAAACTCCAGTCTATCAAGCGTTTTTGATATTTTTCCTCCTGGAGGAAGTCCCAAAATGAGACGACAAGCACTCCGGAAGGGGTTAATGCCTTAAAAGCTCGGTCGATCAGCTGCTTTCGCTTTTGAAGCCCTGGAATATGGTGCATGAGTCCAAAAATGGCAATTAAATCGTATGTTTGGGAGAAAATTTGTTTGTTATGAACTAAAAGATTGTTATGAGTGAAAATCGGTGACCGGTGATCGGTATCCGGTGTCCGGAGAGAATATGATGGTTGTCCTTTTTCCGAGATTCGATCCTGAACTTGTTTCAAGACGAGATTCGAGTTTCGTTCCCCCGCTATCGCGAGTAATTTCTCATCCTGATCCACCCCGGTATAACTAACCTTGGGAAAGTACTTACTAATAAACTGATAAAATCTGCCATTACCACAGCCTAAATCTAGAACGCTTTGGATTTCAAGATTTTCAGTTTTAATAATTTCAATTAATTTATCCCAACCTGCCCAGCTATAATTTCTGGTCTGACTAAAGATTTCAGCGGTTTTTTGATAAAAATCCCGGTTAAGTTGGTTTAATTTGTTAACTGTTGCTTTATGCATTTATTTTCAGGGAAATGACTGATTTAATGGTAAAATTATAGCAGAAAACGGTGAGCGGTGTTCGGTGATCGGAATTCGGAGAAGAAGTACAAAGTAGTATTACGTTAGATTCCGGAGAGTACTGTAGAAGGTAGCTAGTAGATAGAAAAGTAGGAGCTTGAGATTCGAGATCTGTAATTGAAAAAATCAAAATTCCGGTAACCGATCACCGCTCACCGGACGCCGAGTTTTAACTACATGATACATGATACTTTATACTATTCTTCACTTGAAAAACTATCAAACTGACATAACTGAATATTTAGATGAATTGGAAGTGATTTTACAGGAAATTGCTGCTTTGCCAAAAAATTCGGAAAAGGCTGTGCAGTTGATTTTGCGAAAATATCCTAAAGATAAAAAAGGCGTATTTGCCAAGGATGAACTGGTAGCTGCATACCGGGAACTGGTAAAAATTGGCAAACTCAAGGCGAATCAAGACCTTCTGAATCGGATCAAGCTGAAACCAACCCGGACGATGTCTGGAGTTACTACTGTGACAGTGCTTACCAAGCCATTTCCCTGTCCGGGAACTTGTATTTTTTGTCCTAACGATGTGCGGATGCCGAAGAGTTACTTGACTAATGAGCCTGGTGCGCAAAGAGCTGAACGCAATTTATTTGATCCCTATTTACAGGTTTACAATCGTTTACTGGCGATTTTTAATGCCGGGCATAACACTGATAAAGTCGAATTAATTATTTTGGGCGGTACCTGGTCTTTTTACCCGGAAACTTATCAGATTTGGTTTATACAGCGATGCTTTGATGCTCTGAACGATTTTGGTGTGATTGATCAGCGTGGGCTAGTCCAAACCAAAAATATTTTCGGAGGAAATGTGAAATCTGCCACTAAACAAACCACGAAAAATTATAATCAGGTAATTACTTCACTAGTCCAATCTCAAGCTGCATCTTTTATCGCCCCGGAGGAACAGTCTACCTGGAACCAATTAATTTCAGCTCAAGAAAAAAATGAAGCAGCAAAATCGCGTTGTGTCGGCTTGGTAATTGAGACTAGACCAGATTTCATCACTGAAGCGGAAGTGATCAGAATGCGAAAACTCGGTGCGACTAAGGTACAGATCGGGATTCAGAGTTTGAATGATCATGTTTTAAAATTAAATAAACGCGGTCATAATGTGGCAGCTACTGCTAAAGCCTTTGAACTCTTGCGTCTTGGTGGCTTTAAAATCCATGCCCACTGGATGCCTGGACTATACGGTTCAGATGTCGCTGCTGATATTATCGATTACCAGAAATTATGGCAACTGGAATTTCAGCCGGATGAACTTAAGCTCTATCCGGTTTCAGTGATCAAGAATACAGAATTGAACTTACTTTTTGAGCAGGGGAAATTTCAGCCATATAACTATGAGCAAACTTTGGAAGTATTGGCTGAAACCATGAAAAACACACCGCGTTATTGCCGTATAACGAGAGTAATTCGCGATATTCCTTCACAGGATATCGTCAGTGGTAATAAATTTACCAATTTTCGTCAAATTGCCGAGCTGGATCTCGCGAAAAGAGGTTTGCAGTGTCAATGTATTCGCTGTAGGGAAGTACGTAAAGAGGAAGTAAAGGAAACTGATCTGGTACTTGATGTTATTACTTATGAAACCACAATTTCTCAAGAGTTTTTTCTCTCTTTTAAAACAAAAAAATCAGATAAAATCGCCGGATTTTTGCGACTTTCTCTGATTAAAAATCATAATCAGAATAATTTTATTACAGAACTCCAAGGCGCTGCTATGATCCGTGAGGTACATGTCTATGGTCAGGTGGTCGCTATCGGGGAACATAGTATTGGTAAATCCCAACATCTTGGCCTAGGTACTAAGCTAATCAAAGCAGCAGAAAAATTAGCTAATAAAAATGGTTATTACCAAATTGCTGTCATTTCAGCAATTGGCACCAGGAAGTACTATCAGAAATTGGGTTATGAAAAGGAAGGGATGTATTTGCTGAAGGGGATTTGAAGGGGATCGAAGCGCGAATTTCAAAACTCGAAGATTTGGAAACAGGAATTCGTAACGTAGAAATTAGTATATCGGTAGATTTCGGACAACAAGTATAGGGAAGACATCGATGTCTCCCCTATATCGCGATGACGTGAAAATTGTTTGACATTAGTAATAGATCGTTTACAATTAATTTATAGCTACCAGCTACGCTATAATAATTTATTATTACTCATTTATCATGTTCTACATTGCTTCTGATCACCGAGGATTTGCCCTCAAAGAGGAATTGAAGAAATATTTTCAAGCGCAAAATATTACCTTTACAGATCTTGGTCCTTTGGAATATGTACAGACAGATGATTATCCTGATTATGCTATTCCTCTAGCTGAGCGGATCGTTAAAGAAAATACTTTAGGAGTTTTGATCTGTCGCACTGGTGCTGGAGTCGCTATTGCTGCCAATAAAGTAAAAGGTGCTAGAGCAGCGCAGATTACTGATGAAGAAAATGCAGTTTTAGCCAGAACTGATGATGACGCCAATATTGCAGTTGTGCCGGGTCAGGATACAGATTTGCAAGGAAAAGCGAAACTGATTGAAACATTTCTGAAAACTTCATTTTCCAATGCTGAACGCCATATTCGACGTCGCAATAAAATTATTTCTTATGAAAACCAATGAAAATTCATCCGGCAATTTTAGTAGATAACACCAATGATTTATTAAAACAGCTGCAAAAAGCTGAAACTTTTACCAGTGAAGTAGATATTGATGTGATAGACTGGCATTATACCTCAGGTAAAACAGTTGATATTGAGTCGGTTTTGAATACACCAGCAGATTTAAAATTCAATTTTGATTTGATGTTGGATTATCCTGCTGAGCATCTTGATTTATTACTTTCCAATAAAAGAGTCAATACAATTATTTTTAACTGGCGCTCAGAAGTGAATTTTCGTTTTGATTTTGATATTGTTTTTGCTAGTAAAATCAAGGTGGGAATTTCAATTAATCCGGAAAATGAAATCGGTGAAATTATTGATTATTTGCCTAAGCTAGACCTCATCCAGATTTATACCGTGGAACCAGGGGCACAGGGTAATAAATTTTTATCAAAACGCTTAGAATTATCATATGAGCTTCGTGCTAAAGGATTTACAGGTGAAATTTGTGTCGATGGTGGTATCAATCCAGAAACAGTTGAAGTAATAAAAGAATTTCCAGTAGATATTATTAGTGTGGGTTCTTACCTTTCCAAAGCAGAAAATCCCAAGAAAAATTATGAGAAATTAGTGCAAATGGTGAGTTAATGTAGTTTTATTAAAAAGGTATAAAATTGCATTAAGTAATAAATATTTGCCAAATTATTTTTGTCCCCATAAAATTGTTAATAATTTCTAAAGTCTTCTTTTACGTTTTTTTGATGTATTAAGTCGACACTTTTATTGCCACCAAAATTCATATTACTATTATAATCTCATAATATTTGTCAGAAAGATTCAACAAAGATAGGATTAATATTATTAATCTGATTTAATCTTTATAGCATATTAGTTATATCTATAATTATGCAGGATTTTTTAAAAAATAATCTCAATCTCCTTTTTGAAGAAGAAAAACATTTCCTAACACAGAAACAAGTATTGTTAGCAAAGATTGCTGAAGCAAAATCTAATCAAGGCAGTGAAGATACAGATTTAATTTTGTATAATTTTTTTTCTGAATTAAAATATATTATCGGGCAGGCTGAGAAAATCCATATGATGCAGCTCGAATTAGAACATTATCAGAGCTCACAATGTGATTTAATTGGCAAACACATTTCATGTGGTAACCTGGTAAAGCTTGTAACTGATTCTGATGAGCGGATTTATTTGATTACAAAGAAAATGCAATACGTCAATCCCAGTATTGGAATTATTTCTGAAGCTTCTCCTCTTGCAGAGCTGATTCTGCAAAAAAATTATGGTGATTACGTAACAACTAGGTTCTCTGATAAGGAACAGCATTATCAATTAATGCCAGTAAAATAAATTATTTTGATATCTTTTGAATTTTAAGTTTCTCTTGAGTATAATAATTTTATGCTCTTAGAAATTTCTGAACTACAACAAAAGGCCAATAACATCCGTAAAAGTATCGTGAATATGCTTTATGCTGCTGGTAGCGGTCATCCCGGTGGTTCACTGGGCATTACGGATTTATTGACAGCATTATATTTTAATGAGATGCGAATCAATCCCAAAGATCCTGACATGCCTGATCGCGATAGATTTGTTTTATCCGGTGCACATATGGTCCCAGCACTTTATGCCACATTAGCTGAAGCAGGATTTTTCCCTAAAGAAGAATTAATAACTTTACGAAAATTTGGTTCTCGTTTACAAGGACATTGTGTACGCAATTTGGAACTTGGTGTAGAAACTACAGGTGGATCGCTTGGACAGGGCGTTTCTATCGCTTGTGGTATGGCCTTAGCAGCTAAATTGGACAAAAAGGAACGCCGGGTCTACTGTTTGCTCGGTGATGGTGAAAGTAATGAAGGATCGGTTTGGGAGGCTGCTATGTTTGGTCATAAATATCAATTAGATAACCTGGTTTTTATCTTGGATCGTAATCAAATTCAGTTGTCTGGTAGCAGTAATGATATTATGCCCATGGATCCAATGGATGCTAAATGGCAAGCTTTTAATTGGGAAGTGATTACTGTCGCTGGTCATAAATTTGAAGAAATTTTTGCTGCCTTGCAAAAAGCCCGGGAAACTAAAAATTGTCCAACTATCATTATTGCCAACACCATTGCTGGAAAAGGAGTAAGTTTTATGGAGGGAAAGTGGCAGTGGCATGGCAAGACTCCCAATGCCGAAGAACTTAATATTGCTTTAGCTGATTTAAATAAACTTGATGCAACTAACTAAAATTCGTGATTTGACAACACCTCAAATGAAAGCCATGCGCGATGGTTTCGCGGAAGGTTTACTAAATGCCGGAATTGCTAATCCAGATGTAGTAGCTTTGTGTGCAGACTTGAAGGAATCTATTAAATTTCATTTATTTGCTGAAAAATTTCCAGGAAGATTTTTTGAGTGCGGAATTGCTGAGCAAAATATGGCTGGAGTAGCAGCAGGCCTTGCCTTAGATGGCAAGATTGCTTTTATTGGTAGTTTTGCCTGTTTTTCACCGGCACGTAATTTCGACCAAATCCGGATTTCGATTTGCATGATGAACGCCAATGTAAAAATTGCGTCTTCTCATGCAGCATTTAGCTCCGGATCAGATGGTATTACCGCTCAAATGCTTGAAGACGTGGCTTTGATGAGATGTTTACCAAATATGAAAGTTGTTGTGCCAGCTGATGCGCTTCAGGCAATGAAAGCTACTGAAGCAATTGTCCAAATTCCCGGTCCGGTTTATCTGCGTAATGGTCGCAGTGAAACTCCTTTATTATTTGAAGAGAATGATCCAAATATTTTTGAATTTGGTAAAGCTCAAATGCTGAGAGAAGGGGAACATGTCACTATTATTGCCAATGGTTATATGGTATTTAGAAGTTTATTGGCCGCTGATGCACTTGCTAAAAAAGGAATTAACGTTCGAGTTTTGAATATGCATACTGTGAAACCACTTGATGAAGCTGCTGTCTTAGAAAGTGCTTCTCAAACACATGCCATCGTGGTCGCAGAAGAAGCCCAGAAGTTTGGTGGTTTAGTCAGTGCAGTTACAGAAACTTTGGCTCAAAACTATCCTGTTCCTGTGGAAATTGTTGCTGTGAATGATCAATTTGGTGAAAGTGGTGAACCACTTGATCTCACCATTTCCCGTCATTTATCTGAAAAAGACATTCAGATTGCTGTAGAAAAAGTATTACAAAGAAAAGTTTAGCTTTTTAATAAAATAACTAAAATTTTTTTAAGAAGTTTTTAAAATATATAAATAATTTATTTTTAATATAAAAAAAATGACTAGTCCTCTTATTAAGAATCACACTTCACGAAATTATTTACTCCGGTATACGATTGCCATTATTATCTTTACTTTTGGAATTGCTTTTTTTAGCCTGATTATGTCAGGCATTGCTTCCTATCGTAATGACATCACGAGCATCAATTATTCCAATGCAGAGAGAATTTATAATGGACCTTTGGAGCAGAATAATCCATATCTTGATGCCACTGTCGGAAATGGTAATATTTACGTTGCGAAAAGTATCACTAAAGATATGGTGAAATATTATGTCGATAATACTGCACTTACCTCCACTGATGCTAATGTCGTATTGACAGCTGACTTCGTTAAAAAGGGTCTGACTTTGCAGCCAGCTTTCAAAACTCAATTTCGGGCAAAATATCTTTTGAAAAATGATTTGGATCAAAAAAGTATTGTTTCGTTTATTTTTCCTTTACCGGTCAACTCGGCGACCAATGAAATCAGTAATGCAAAATTAGTAATTGATGGAATAGTAGTTCCTAATGCCAAAACTACTATTAAAGCTTCTGGAGACTATTATTCAGATCAGGGTGCTTTAAAATGGGAGGGGGAAATTGCTCCCAAGGCTACTATTACAATTGAATCTAGTTACGATACGGTTGGCTTGTCAGTATTTACCTATAAGGGAATTGAAAATTCCAAAGGTTCACAGGATTTTAATTTTTCTTTACAGATAAACGGTACTAGAGCCTATAATGTAACGGATGGTTTGAGTGTGGATAAAAGAGAATTTGGTGATAAATATGTAAAATTAACTTGGACTAAACCTGATCTTTATTCTCAGCCATTAATCAATGTCTCAGTTGGCGAAAAACTCAATCCATCCACACAGGTTTCTCGGATTTATATGACAATGGCCCCAGTTTACTTAATTTTTAGTATTATTCTTGTATATCTTGCTTATAAATTTGCTAAACCACTTGCTGTATTTGATTTGTTTATCATTACGATTTTATTTATTGTGTATTTCCCATTAATTCATTATTTATCAAGTTTTACAGTTGATCCGACAATTGCTGTTTTTGAGAATATTAAAAACGTAGGTTACTTTTCAATGCCACTTTATGGTGCTTTTGCTTTAGCAGCTTTGTTAGTCGGCGGGATGATGTATTATTTCATTGGGAGAATTTCTGGGTTTAAGTTTGCTACTAAGTTTGCAATTCCGACTTTAGTTTTATTTATCGGATTTTTCCCTCTGGTAGTGACGATTCCAGAATATTCTATGTTACTCGTAATTATTGGAGTGATTGCTTTGATTGCTATTATTCTCCAGGTTCGTGTGAAAATGTTGAATGGAAATCATGAATTACCTATGCAGAGTTAGGCGTTCATCCGCTTTCTGAATAATTTTTAATTATTAAAAGTAATTATGAAATCGAAAAAAAGCTTCTTTAGTAATCTGGTAGTTTTAGTGGTAGCACTTTCTATTCCGGCTACTGTTTTTATTTTGAAGTCCGGAAATTTGGACTTTCGCTTTAGTGCTCTGGATAGTGATATTCCTGAAAATGTAGTGATCGCTAATGTGAATAGTAACTCCTTAATTGTGAATTGGGTGACAGAAAAGCCAGTTACAGGTGGTGTCAAATTAAATGGAGGGGCAGTATTGCCAATTCTTGAAAATAAATCATCAAGTTATCATGAAGTTGAAATTAAAAACTTGGAAGCAGGTAAGGTATATCAATTTAGCTTATATTCTGATGGCATAGAATTCACAAATAATGGTCAGTTTTATAGTGGACAAACTGCCACTAAAAGTATAAATGAAGCAGGTAATTATTTTGTATACGGACAGGTTTTTTCTACAGATGGTATTACTTTTCAACAAGGCGGACAAATTACTCTACAGCTTCGTAAAGATAATCAAAAATCTCAAATTATTGCTGGTACTATCAATGAAGCTGGTGGCTATCAATTAAATTTAAAAAATCTTCTTGATGAAAATTTAGTCAATACTTATCCATATTTCGGTAGTCTGGATGTCATATTTACCGTTTTTACCAATGCTTCCACTGAACCAATTACGAGAATTTTCACTGTAAATCTGGATTATGCCAGACAATTACCTAATTTGTATCTCGGTGACGTTACTATCAATACGATTCCGGGTGTAGAAGGCTTATAATGCTGATTGTCAGGATTTTTTATAAATTATCAATCATTTTTCTGTGCTTTTCTGTAGTATTTTTTTCGTTTAGTTTGCTGGAAGTGACCACTCATGCTACTGTTTTTGCTCCCAATACGTATATCGGATCACTAATTAATAATAAAAAAAAGGAAAATATCACTTTGGAAGACAGTATGAGTGCTCCGTATTTGCAAAATGCTAATGATACGCAAACTTTTAATGAATTTACAGAAAGCACAATTGATCCACAAGGATTTTATATTCGCATCGATAAAATTAAATTATTTAAAGCAGTGGTGAAAGATGTTGATCCCCGTTATAAAGATATTTATGTAAAATCATGGGAAAAAGGTGTCTCACATGGTAAATTTACTGCGTATCCAGATCAAATTGGAATTACGTATTTGTTTTCTCATGCACTTGGTAATAAAGAAACTGCAGTTTATCAAAATGCCTGGTTTTCGAACATGGATCAGGTAAATATGGGTGATGAAGTGATTATTTATTACCAGGGTAAAAAGTATTTCTATGAAGTTGATGAAATTCGAGCAGTAGATCCTGATGCCACCGGCTTTTATACCGGTAATGCTCCTGTAGCCAAATTACGCATGCAATTTTGCGGTCCACCCACTGGCTCACTTAATAAAAGAACTTTGGTAGATGCGTTGTTAGTGAATACAGAAGATTTCGGAGGATGAGTTTGAAAATTGGAAATTGTAATTTGGAATTTGAAAAAAGATATATTTGCTGTGAACAAATAAAAATTAATTATCTCTCTTTCAGTTTTCTCGTTATGGAGTAGTAACTACTGGAGTATCAGTCGCTGCAGGTGCTGTAGTATTTGTAGGAATTGGCGTATTGGTAGCTGCAGGTGCTGTGGTATTTGTTGGAACTGGAGTACTGGTAGCTGGTACTTTGGTAGCACTGGGTTTAGCTGTGGCCACAGGGGCTGGAGTAGAAGTGGCTGTAGGTTTTTTGGTAACAGTAATTGTTTTACTCACTTTATTATTAGCAGCATCTACTGCCTCAATCACAATTTTATTTACTCCTTCATTTAGTTTAAAATCGTAGCTGAATTCACCTGCTTTATTATCCACTTTGATATTGTTGATGTAAATTGTGGCTGTAGGATCAGTAGTGCCTGTAATGGTAACTGTATTTTCAGCAATTATGGCATTATCAGCTGGATTGGAAATGGTAAGTTCTAAAGTTTTTACATCTGCTAGAAAACCCATTTCTTCATCAAAATCACCTAGGAGTTCGTCTTCTTCCTTATTGTAAATCATGAAAGCATCGGTAAGGATAGTTGCTTTATCAAGGTCAAGTATTTTATTTTCTTTGGTTTTGTCTGCAGCGAAAATGGTGTAATATTTTTTACCTTCTGTAATAATTTTTGTGCTGGCAGGAGTTTTGATGGTAAATTTGATTTTACTATAATATACTTCCACGCCTTGAATTTTATCAGTATTGATTGCGCGAAAAGCTGTACCAAGTGTAGCGTATTGGTTTTTTTCAGTATCGATTGTAATATCGACATCACTGGAATGGCGGCGCAGATAAACATCTCCGCTGGTAAGTGTGATAAATTTGGTCGTAGCATCAATTGTGGTGAGGGTAACTTCGGTATTGCTATTTAATCTCAGGATACTGCCACTTTTAAAGGCAATTACAGCTTTGGCATTTTTACCTGTAGTTATAATATCACCTTGTAGTAATTTTTCTTGAGTTTTGGTGATCACCCTTGCTTCAGCATCACCAGTTTTGACTTTAATTTCACCTGCAAAGTTACTAATAGAAATCTCATTGACTTCGGCGACGGGATCAACTGGTGGTTTGTTGATAAGGAACTTATAAGCAATAATGGAAACACCAATTATTACAAAAAGCGTTAAAATGATTACAAATATTTTGGATTTAAATTTCAACAAAAATGGATTTATTGTTGCTTTTTTACTTTTGGTACTGAGATCTTTTAAATAGGTTGATTGAATTTTTTCTTTAATTTTGGCATAGTTATTATCTGTATTAAATTTTTCAGTATCAATAGTATTCAGAACCCTGTTGGATTTAAAATACTCTGCTGCTTTTTTGTAAATCTGGTTAAAATCTTCCATAATTAATTAAATGAAATCAAATTGTTTATTATCCGGATCGAATTTTAAATGAGCTTTTTTATAAGCACTTAAAGCTTGATCCATCAGTTGTTTTAGTTTAGTGGCGTTAAAATGCAATACCTCAGCAATTTCAGCATTGGAAAGGCTGGTATAAAATTTTAAACTGATCATATTTTGCATTTCTGCATCAAGGGTTTGTAATAATACAATGATAAATTGCTGCGTTTCATTACATTCAAATCTTGCTAATTCTTTATCATCCAGCTCGTGTGATTCCAGGTATTTTACAATTTCCTGATTTGCTAAACGTAATAAAAGTATCAGAAAGCTGGAATCCTTGATCGGCGATTTAGCAGTGAGCAATTCTGCAGTCTGTTTAAATACAGATTCAGTAAGTTCCAGAGCAGAACTACTGATTGCCAGACGATTGAAAATATAAGAATAAATTTCTGTAAAATATTTATCTGTTAATTCCAGGAAAGTATTCACGTCGAAACGTGCTTTACTCATTAAGTCTTGATCAGTAGCGGGATTCATGTAAAAGTTTAATAATTATTTTAAATTATTAATGAAAAAATAACATTTAATTTTTGCATTAATATATGATAGCAAGACTCATTAAAGAGAACAAGTCATTTTATTTTAATAGAAATTTCAACTAAGAAATATCTTGAAATCAACTGCAACTGCACGTGTTTCAGTAACTAACAATGGATTGATATCCAGACTGGCAATTTCTGGATATAATAAGACTAGTTGTTGTACAGCTTCAATAGTATTGATTACCTGTTCAAATGCCAGAGGATTTAATCCCCGGGCGCCTTGAATGATTTGGTAAATTTTGGTCCGCTGCAAAGCTTGCAAAATGGTATATCGGTTGGCTGGTACTAGAGCATGAGCAATATCATGATAAATTTCAGTATAAATACCACCTTTCCCAAAAGTAAGTAAATGACCAAAACCGGCTTCTCCTTCTTGATATACCAAGCTATCACCATCGCGTGAAGCACCGATCAATAACTCTTCCTTAGCCTTGATTTGTTCTTGTACCAGAAGCTGTGGTGCTTGAATATTAAATTTATTATGAATCATTTTCTCCAGTTCCAGATAACTAAAACGGAGTGATTCAACGTTATCAAGATTTAAATATAAAGCTTTTTCATCAGTTTTATGGGCAATTACTTCTGTAGGTGCTTTCACTACAACTGGAAATTTATCTTGGGCAAAAGCAATGGCTTCATCTACTGAATTACAAACTTTTTGTTTAGGTAAATCAATTCCGACTTCATCAGCGAGTTTAGCTGCTAGTTTTTCTGGAACTGTGGAAGCAATACCAGCTTGGTAATTAGTCAAAATTTCAGAACGGTATTTTCCTTGATTGAGATATCGAGAAATACTTACAGTATTTGGATTTTCAGCGTTTTCTTTGATACTTTGCCCAAATTCATACATGGCATGGATGACCTGGATTGCATCACGGATATAGCGAAATGCCGGCACTTTATTATCATAAAGTCTTTGTAGTCCATTGGCGACATATTTGCCACCAATAAATACTGCAAAAATTGGTTTATTAGCTAATTTTGCACTATTAATAATTAATTTGGCAGTATCTTCAATTTGAGTGACTAGCTGTGGGGTAAGAATAATTAAAATGGCATCGACATTAGGATCTTTGATTACAATATCAATTGGGACTTTATAGCGTTCTGCCAGAGCATCCCCAATCACATCAATCGGGTTATTCACTGATGCTGTAACTGGTAAAAATTCTTTCATTTTAGTTTTAGCTTCTTCTGAGATTTCTGCGAGTACCAAACCACTTGTAATTAGTTCATCTGTTGCCATAATCCCGGGTCCACCGGCATTGGTAATAATTGCAATACGTTTGCCAGCAGGATATTTGGACCAGGAGAAGCTCATCATCAAGTTATACATTTCGTTAATCTCATTGACCTCGATAATACCTGCTTGTTTCAAAGCGGTTTCCACTGTTTTGACAGAGCCAGCCAAAGCTCCGGTGTGAGAAGTAATGGCAATTCTTGCCTGATTAGTTTTACCTGGCTTGAAGACAATCACTGGTTTATTTTCCGGATTATTTTTAACTACTGCCAGTAGTTTCTGGCCATCTTTAATTTCTTCTAAATAAGCTCCAATTACCTTGACTTCAGGCTGTTTGATCCAAAAATCAATAATGGCATTTTCATCTAAATCAGCTTTATTACCCAATGATAAAAAATGTGAGAATCCCAGATTAGTATCAATTGACATATCTAAAATTGCAGTACAGAAAGCTCCTGATTGAGAAAGAAAACCAATATTTCCTTCCTGAGGGTTGGAAGCAGCAAATGATAAATTTACTTTAGCTCCGGGTGTAATTACTCCAAGACAATTAGGACCTAAAATTGTCAGATTCCCTTGTTTAGCAATTACTCGAATTTCTTCTTCCAGTTGAGCTCCGGCACTTCCAGTTTCTTTGAAGCCGGCAGAAATAATGATGGCAGCTTTGGCTTTGTTACTTACACTATCAATGATGCTCTGTTTGACAAAAGGAGCAGGAACTGCAATACAGACTACATCTACACTTTCCGGGATTTCTGCTACTGAATGATAAACTTTAAAGCCATATAGTTCTTGATGTTTGGGATTGACAGGATAGATTTTTCCGGTAAATCTGGCTTCGATTAGGTTCGAAAGTAAAACCGATCCCAGTTTAGTTGGATTTTCGGAAACGCCAACAATGGCAACAGTTTTTGGAGCAAATAAGAGTTCAAGATTATTCATAATGAATGAAAAAATAATAGGTAAAAGTTAAATACAAGTAGACTGTAGTCAGTAGTCTGTAGTTTGTAATTTATAGTTTAGAAGTACTAATAAAATTATTTACCATACATCAATATCCCTGTCTACTGTCTATCGTCTACTGTCTACTAATTTATCACTTACAAATTTAAAATTAAAGCCTAAATATGATAAGATTTGATGTTATCTTAGTAAATATCAATAAAAATGAAAAGAGAAAATCTCAATAGTGAGGCAATAGATTTACGTACATTTATTCAGAAGAATTACACAGAATATACAGGTGATCATAGCTTTCTTACTAGTTCCACAGAACGGACGAAAAATATTTGGAACAAGGTTTTAGAGTTAATCAAACAGGAGTTATCCAAAGGAATATTGGATTTAGATGTAAACATACCTGCTACTATTTCCAGCCATGCGCCAGGGTTTATTGATAAGGTAAATGAAGTTATTTTTGGTTTACAAACTGATGCTCCCCTGAAAAGAGCAATTAAACCTTTGGGTGGAATCCGTCTGGTAGAGAAAGCAGCTGAATCCTATGGTTATAAAGTAAATCCTCAAGTTTCCGAAATTTTTTATAAATATCGGAAAACCCACAATGACGGCGTATTTTCAGTATATACTGCCGAACAGCGATTACTTCGTAGCCAGCACATTGTGACTGGCCTTCCTGATAACTATGGGAGAGGCAGAATTATCGGCGATTATCGCAGACTGGCTTTGTATGGAGTAGATAAATTAATTAAAGAAAAAAAATTAGCACTGAAGAATTATAATCCGGAAATGACTGAAGAAAATATGCTCTTGCGTGAAGAAGTCTTTGAACAGATTCTCGCTTTGGAAGAAATTCGAAAAATGGCTGCTAGCTATGGTTTTGATGTGTCCAAGCCAGCAATAGATACCAAAGAAGTAATTCAGTGGGTTTATTTTGCTTATCTGGCAGCAGTGAAACAGCAGGATGGTGCTGCTATGTCTATGGGTAGGATTGATGCTTTTATTGATATTTATGCTGAAGCAGATTTAAAGAGTGGCAAATATAATGAATCACAAATTCAGGAAATGGTTGATGATTTTGTGATTAAACTTCGTTTGGTGCGACATTTACGACCGCCAGAATATAATGAGCTTTTTGCAGGGGATCCTACTTGGGTGACTATGGTACTGGGTGGCACTGGACTAGATGGACGTAATATGGTGACGAAAACCTCATATCGCTTTCTGCATACACTTTCTAATTTGGGCCCTGCTCCGGAACCAAATTTAACAGTGCTTTGGGGTGAGAAACTGCCGATGAACTGGAAGCATTATTGTGCTGAGCAGTCTATAAAATCCAGTTCGATTCAGTATGAAAATGATGATTTAATGAAGCCATATTACGGTGATGATTATGGCATTGCCTGTTGCGTTTCAGGAATGACTATTGGTAAGGATATGCAGCTTTTTGGTGCCAGAGTAAATATTGTTAAAGTATTGCTTTTGGCAATCAACGGCGGTAAAGATGAGCCGATTGGTCAAGGTAATGATAGTTATCAGGGTGGAAAGGTAGTTATTCCTGGACTGGAAGCTTTAAATCAACATGAATTTCTGGAATTTTCCGAGGTTTGGTCAAGATATGTACAGCTTTTGGATTGGCTCGCTGAAAGATATGTCAGCATTATGAATGTGATTCATTTTAGTCATGATAAATATAATTATGAGTCAGCAGAAATGGCTTTACATGATGAAAATGTTCGCAGATTTATGGCTTTTGGAGCAGCAGGACTTTCAGTTGTGGTAGATTCCCTTAGTGCCATTAAATTTGCCAAAGTAAAACCAATCTGGAATGCCCATGGAGTTGCTGAAAAATTCGAAATCACTGGAGATTATCCTAAATATGGTAATGACGATGATCAGGTAGACCAAATTGCCGTAGATGTGGTCAAGGAATTCATTACAGCATTACGTAGATACAAGACTTACCGTAATTCTATTCCTACTTTGTCAATTTTGACAATCACTTCTAATGTAGTTTATGGCCAAGCTACCGGAGCGACACCTGATGGTCGTGATTCTGGTGTATCATTTGCTCCTGGGGCCAATCCCATGCATGGTCGGGATGTAAATGGTGCTATTGCCTCACTCAATTCTGTTGCTAAAATACCATATAAATATTGTCAGGATGGTGTTTCCAATACATTTTCCATGGTGCCGGATTCGCTTGGTAAAAATTTTATTGAACAAGCAGATAATTTGGTGCAATTGCTGGATGGCTATTTCGTAGGTAAAGGCGGTCATCATTTAAATGTCAATGTCCTCAATCGCGAAATGTTACTGGATGCCCAAATTCATCCTGAAAATTATCCCCAACTGACAATTCGAGTTAGTGGCTATGCTGTATTGTTCAATCGCTTAAATAAAATTCAGCAGGATGAAGTGATCGCCAGAACTTTTCATGAGAGGCTTTGAAATAGTAGCTTGTAGCTCGTAGCTAGTATCTAGTAGGAGAGGTAGCAGGTAGTGAACAAAAAATTTTGTTCTGTTTGATGAAAAAAAAGTAGCAAGTAGCAAAGAGAGATTGAGAGATTGGTTGAATATCATATAAGGGAGACATCGTCGTCTCCAATGGAACGGAGGGGTTGCAGATCTGCAACTCGTGCTAAAATAATAAATTTAATTAATTATAATCCTGAACTTGTTTCAGGACATTTTATGATAAACGGATATTTACATTCAATTGAAACCTTGGGAACACTGGATGGTCCTGGAATTCGTACTGTAGTTTTTCTCCAGGGTTGTCCGTTACGTTGTAAATTTTGTCATAACATTGATGCTACGATTCCGCAAAAAGGCCAGATAGTAAGTGTTGATGAGTTGTTTACCAGGATTATGTCCAATCAAGCATATTGGGGAATAAATGGGGGAGTAACTTTTAGTGGTGGAGAGCCAACTATGCAATTTGATTTTCTTTTTGAAATAATTTCCAAACTAAAGCAAGCAAATGTACATGTGACGTTAGATACTTGCCTTTTTGCTCCCACAGCAAATATTTTGAAATTACAGCCTTTGGTTGATCTTTGGATGATTTCACTAAAAGAGTTTGATCCGAAGCAACATCAAATACTTACAGGCGTGGATAATAACCTGATTAATGAAAATATTCGAGCACTTGATACTGCTTTAGTTCAAAATCAGAAGATTCGTATCCGATATGTTGTGATTCCTGGACTTTCTGATGGTGTTGAAAATCTCACAAAGCTGGGAGAATTTACTGCCAGGATTAAACATTTGGAAGATCTGGAATTACTTGCTTATACTAATTTAGGTAAAGAAAAATGGATCAGCACTTTTGGAAAATATGAGTTGGAAGAAGTAAGAAATGCCAATCGCGTTGATTTAGAAAGTGCCTGCAAAATTCTGGAACCATTTAATTTAAGGATTAAATTTTAAAATCTAAAAATGTCTGATTTAACACTGAGGATAAAAGTAATGCAGGAAGCTGCAGTCAAGGCAGGTGAATTATTGGCAAGAAGATTTAAAGAAAATACCGGGCAGATTGATGAGATTAATGATTGGGATGTTAAACTGGCTGTAGATAAAGAGTCTGATGCAATTATCAAAACATTAATCCTTGAGAATTTCCCGACTGATATAATTTATTCAGAAGAAGGAAATGAACTTACGGATAGCAGCGAATATCAATGGTATGTAGATCCTTTAGATGGCAGCAATAATTTTGTAATTGGAGTGCCTTACTTTGGGGTGTCAATTGCCTTAAGATATCAAGGTGAAACAGTTGCCTGTTCAATTTATCTGCCGGTGATTACAGAGCATTTTGTTGCTATCAAAGGTGAAGGTGTGAAATTGAACGGAAAAAAAATCCGAATTCAGACTGCTAGCTCAAAAACATTGGCACAATCTGTCTTGTCTTGGATTAGAGGACATCGTGTCTTTAGTGATAAGCTGCTTTTGGATCAGGCAAATCTGCTTGAAAAAAAATTTACTTCTGAGGTAAGACGCGTTTTAAGTTTTTGGTCACCTGTTTCAGACTGGACTTTAGTGGCCAAAGGTCTTATAGATATTATTATCAGCTTTGAAGATGATCTTTACGAAGAGTATGCAGGAATTTTATTAGCCCAGGAAGCAGGTGCAGTAGTGGAATTTCTAGATCAGGAACAATATCCGCACCGGATTATAGCAGGAAATCCGAAACTGATTGCTGAGTTACAGACAATTCTAAATAGTTAAAGTTTTCAGAAACTTCGAAAACTCCTGGTAAATCTCAGGATCTTTTAAAGCAAATTGTGCAACAGTTTTTAAATATTCCAGTTTATTTCCAGTATCATACTGATTAACACCAGTCATTTCCAGGGCAAAAACTTTACGGATCTTAGCAAGTTCGCTAATTGCTTTGATCAGACAGTATTCACCTTTAGCTGTGGGTTTCAGCTTTTCAATAATCGGAAAAATATCAGGTGTCAGTAAATATCCATTAAGTATTGCCAGATCTGAAGGCTTGTTAGTTTGACCTGGCTTCTCTTCAATTTCAGCTACTTCCCAGATATTATCAGCAATTTTTTTCCCGGAAACATAACCGTATGTGTCATAATCACTGGGTTCAGTTCTAATCTGACCGCAAACTACTGGTGCCTGTTTTTCAGCAAAAAGTGACATTCCCATTTTTAAACGATCTGGATCGGCAATAATGTCGCCCCAGAGTACTGCAAAAGGTTCATTATTGATTAAATGTTTAGCAGAATTGATAGCGCTAGCAGTGCCGTAAGGGCCTTTTTGTCTGACATAGGTAAAATTAGCAAGATTACTGATCCGGTTCATTTCATTGAGTAAATCATTTTTACCAGCAGCTTCCAGTTTGGCATTCAATTCAAAAGACTGGTCAAAATGGTCTTCAATTGCCCGTTTATGATAGCCAGTCACCATAATAATATCAGTGATACCTGCTGTCACAGCTTCTTCCACAATGTATTGAATTACCGGTTTATTAACAATCGGTAGCATTTCTTTGGGAAGCGCCTTGGTGGCAGGGAGCATTCTGGTACCTAAGCCGGCTGTAGGAATAATTAATTTGGTAATTTTCATAGGGCTAGATGTTTGACAATTAATTTGAAATTTTCTTCTGGTTGGAAAAGAATATGACTATGGCTGCTTTTGGAGATAATAACCTGTTTGAAATTATTAGCATTTGCGAATTTCCTGGAATCTTCTATGACTAGAGGCAGATCACCATCAGCATAAATCACCAGGGGATCGTATTCCCGGAGATCTAAAAGACCAATATCCAATTCTGCAATTGATTTAAGACTTTCTAAAATATTTCTGGTAGAGGCTTTTTCAGTTTCTTTAATGATTGTTAAAAATTCTTTAGGATTCACTGAACGATAATAACCAATTTTTACATCAATTGATTTAAAATAAGAGAAAATCATTTTCTTTAAAGTATTGGAATTACCTGAAATTTGATCAGTTTTATTGATAATTTTAAAAAAATTTCGATAAAAAGGCTTTTTGATATGATATTGAATATCGTGGAAAGTAGATGTCAGGATGATTTTTTCCGGTTTAATTTGTTTTGTTTTTAACAAGGTTTGTAAAACTAATCCACCAAAAGAATAGCCCAAGACACTATATTTTCGAAAATTAAATGATGTAATAAAATTTTGTACAATTGGTATTACACTTTGGATATCGGTTTTGCCACTTTTCAAGGTAGGAGTACCAGCCCAACCAGGATAATCTAGAGCTATTAATGTAAATTCATTTTGAAGATATTTTCCAATTAAGCTGAAACATAATGAAGATGCTGGCCAGCCAGGTAAAGCAAAAAGAGGATAAGATCCAGTTCCCCAGGTACGATAAAAGATTTTTTGATTATTGAGAATAATTGATTTACGGGTGTTCATAATTGATTCAATTGAAAATATTAATTTAATAAATTATAGCATTTTATTCAATAAGTGCTTGTTTTTGTTGGACTTTTCGATTATCTTTTTTCTATAGACCTTTCATTTTAAATCTGCTGAAGTTAATTTTGAATATGCACACCAGA
>JBAXHO010000023.1:0-26339 GCA_037138855.1 bacterium | reverse complement strand
GTATTTACTTTTTACTTTTTTACTTTTCTAACTGATTTCAGATTCCGGATTCCAGTTTTCATTTTCTTATTACTTTTATCTTTTATCTTTTATCTTATGGCTCTTGCAGTTACTGATCAAAATTTTCAAAAAGAAGTTATTGATTTTCCCGGTATTGTAATCATTGATTTCTGGGCAGAATGGTGTAGTCCTTGTACAGCCTTGGCACCTATTATTGAATCATTGGCAGAAGATTATAGTCAAAATAAAAATATCAAAATCTTAAAGCTTGATGTAGACCAAAACCCTGAAACACAAGCTCAATACCAAATCTTCAGTATTCCTACCATAAAGATTTTTAAAAATGGCGAAGTTGCTAAAACAATAGTTGGTTTACATAGCGCTGAAGATATTAAAAAAAATATTACTAGCCTCTTAGAATAAGTTTGACGGGCTTTATCCTATAGTGTAAAATGTGATTACTTTTACGTCGGCTAGAGTATAGTCTTTAGCTGAGGTTTATAGTTAAATTTTTATCAAAACAATATGTCTCTCACCAAAGTCGATAAGAACAAAGTAATCGAAAAGTTTCAAACTAACGAAACTGATACAGGTTCTCCTCAAGTTCAAATAGCTATTTTAACTGCAAGAATCAATTCATTATCAGGGCACTTAAAAGCTCATAAAAAAGATAACCATTCCCGTCGCGGTTTACTCGGAATGGTAGGCAAACGTTCTAAATTATTCAAATATTTAGAAGTAAAAGAAGGAATTGATACAGTTAAAAAGCTCAAAAAGACCCTCAAACTAAGCTAATCAATACAAGATAATAATAAATATTGACTTTTAATCTTGCATAATTATTATTGTAAGATAGATCAAAATATTAGTTTATGGTAAGTTGATTAAATTCGCCTTGCGTCATACAGATTTTATAGCAAAGAGATTTGAATTTGAAATCTCCAGTTGATAATATCAAATATAATGTATTGCATTTTTTAATGTTTGGCTTCAATAAAAAGAAAAAATCTCTTTATCCGCGAAAAGTAATAGCGAGAAAAAAGCATTTCAAAATTAATCTGCCTCTAATTTTTGGAGTTATTTTGACTATTGTTATAATTATATTACTTTCCCTTTTTATCAAGTTTATTACCTCTGATCGTTTTCGCATCGATAAATTTGAATATCTAGGAACAAAATCAATTTCTCAAGATGAACTAAATTTACAACTTACTTCTTTCAATGGTCAAAGTATTTTTTTAGTTTCAAACACGAAAATCAGTAAAAAACTATTAGCCAGTTTTGTCTTCTTTAATGATGTCAAAGTGAAAAAAAAATGGCCTAATCAATTGACAATAAACATTAACGAACGTAAACCTAAAATGGTAATGATAAATTTAAATGGTGCATATGTTATTGATGAAGACGCTAGAATAATTAAAACAATTACCACAGATAAGATTAACTTTAATGATCAGGACCTCATGATTATTAAAGGAATGGGAGACCCAAATGGAAGTTACGTTACTGATGTATTATTTTCTAACTGGAAAAAAATACATCCCACAAGTAATGAAACTGAATTTAAAATCGAAAATATTTCAATTGATGAAAAATTAAAGGCTTTGGAAAATATCTACCAGGAACTATCTCAAAAATCAACTGACAGATTTACTGTATTTCAAACAGCTGTCTCACAAACTGAATATGCTGATTTAAGCAGGGTCATTGTTTATGAAAATAAAAATTATAATGAATTTGAATATATCAATACCGCAATTGTAAATCTTTCTGTGGACGTTTCAGACTTTTTCACTATTAACCAAAAAGAAGCAATCAAAGGAATTTACTGGAAAGGAAATTATCTGCTGGAAATTGAATTGGCAAATGGAAAACATATAATTTTTGGGACTCAAAGAAATATCAGCGATCAACTTGATGATTATCTACTGGTAAAATCGCAACTATCTATTTCAGGTAATAATTATTACGAAATTAATCTTAGTTCCAAAAAAATCGCAGTACGGTAGAAAAGCTATAGACGAATATCTTAGCTCCAGCTATAATAAATCAAAATAAGTAATCAGGTTGTTTGCATTCCTGATTTAAGTTAAAATTATATTGCCTTTACTTGAATAAAATTTATGGGAAATCGAATTATAACAGCGTTAGACATTGGTTCCGCAAAAATCTCTACCGTTATCGCTTCTCTAGAAGAAGGGAAACCAGCTACAGTCATTGGAGTAGCTACATATCCAGCTCAAGGTCTTAAGAAAGGTGTTGTTGTTAATATTGATGATGCCATCAATTCCATTGCAGGATCGCTCGAAGCAGCTGAACGAATGGCCGGTCTTACAGTCTCTTCAGCATATGTGTCGATTAATGGAAAGCATATTACTAGTACAAACAATAAAGGTGTGGTAGCAGTGGCACAAGATGAGATCATGCCAGATGACGTGTATCGCGCCATAGAAAGTGCCAGAACTGTTTCTATTCCACCTTCACGAGAAATTTTGCATGTCATCCCAAGAGAATTTCTTGTAGATGCACAAGGTGATATCAAGGATCCAATTGGTATGTCAGGAACAAGATTAGAAGTTGATGCTCATATCATTTCAGCTACGTCTTCGGCACTTCATAATCTAGTTAAATGCGTCCAGCAATTAGGCTTGAGAATTGATGATATTGTATTTTCAGGCTGGGCTGCCGCTTCTAGTGTTTTGACCACTACAGAAAAAGAACTTGGTGTAATGTTGATTGATATCGGAGGTGGTACCAGCTCTATATCAACTTTTGTAGAAGATGCCATTACTTATAGTGGCTCTGTACCTCTCGGTGGGTCCAATGTCACCAGCGACCTTGCCATTGGTCTGAGAGTTTCTCTTGAAGATGCTGAAAAAATTAAACTCAATGCCGAAGAACTGATGAAGGGTGCCAAAAAAGTAGGAATGAGCGAAGCTACTAAAAAACGTCGAAATCTACTCGGACAAGAAGCAAAAGATGAAGAAGATAAAAAAGAATCCATTTCCAAAGACCTTATCGATATCTCATCACTTGAAATTGATGGTGTAAAAACTGTTTCCAAAAAACTATTCCATGAAATAATTGAAGCTCGTCTTGGTGAAGTATTTGACATAATTATCAGACAAGTAGAACAATCAGGTCATGAGACTCGTCTTCCAGCCGGAGTAGTTTTGACTGGTGGAGCTGCATTGATCCCTGGGATTACTACTATTGCCAAGAAGGTTTTTGGTATTCCGGCAAGAGTAGGATATCCCAAAGGTCTTGGGGGCTTGGTTGATGAGATTACCAGCCCGGCATATTCCGTAGCGCAGGGTTTGATTTTATATGGATCAGTTGATGAAGGCTATAGTCAAACTAAAACTAGTCTTTCACAATCAAATAATTCCAACAAAAATATCTTCAGTAAAGTAAAAAATATCTTTAAAAATTTATTACCATAATACTTGCAAATTCACAGAGATTTCATTAGACTGGAGTTTGTATTAAGCACTTTAACTATTTTTTCTATTCCTCTTGTTTTTTGAGATTGTATCTTGTTTCATTTAAATTATTGAACTTTTCAAGTTATGCTAGTCAAACCTCAATCTACGAGTATTGCCAACATTAAAGTAGTCGGAATCGGAGGCGCAGGTGGTAACGCCATCAATAATATGATCAGCAACTATGATATTGAAGGTGTAGAATTTATTGCTGTAAACACTGATGCTCAAGCTTTAGCAAACAATAGTGCTGAAATTAAAATTCAAATTGGCGAAGAACTAACTAGAGGTTTGGGAAGTGGCGGAAATCCGCAAATTGGAAAAAAAGCTGCAGAAGAAAGTGTCGACCTCTTACATGAACATCTTGCCGGAGCTGATATGGTCTTCCTGACATGTGGAATGGGCGGAGGTACTGGTACTGGTGCTGCACCAGTAATTGCTGGTATTGCTAAAAATCTTGGTGCACTTACGATTGCTATTGTGGAAAAACCTTTCAACTTTGAAGGCCGTAGACGCCAAGAAACTGCTTCCAGCGGTATTGGTGATATCAAAGATAAAGTTGATACATTGATCATTATTCCCAACCAAAAATTAATTGACGTTGTTGAAAAAAATCTTTCCTTTCTAGATGCGATGAAAAAGGTTGATGATGTCTTAGCCCAAGCTGTCAAAAGCATCTCACAATTAATCACCCAGCCAGGCATGATCAATGTCGATTATGCTGATATCAAAGCAATTATGCAAAATGCTGGTACGGCACTAATGGGTATGGGCACTGCTTCAGGTGATGATCGTGCTGAAGTAGCTACTAAAGCTGCAATGAGTAGTCCTCTACTAGAAATTTCTATAGATGGTGCCAAAGGTGTCCTCTTCAATGTAATTGGCAGTAAAGATATGTCAATGCACGAAATCGATGAAGTAGCAAAACTCATTAGCGCTGCAATTGATCCAGATGCCAATGTAATTTTTGGCGCTGCAATTGATCAGGAATTAAAAGATGAAATCCAAGTAACAATCTTAGCAACTGGTTTTGAAACTGGTGATGCTGGAAAACCCAAATCAAAAGCTCCAGCTTACGCTTATTCCGATGCTTACTCATATAAAACAGTCAATGATAAACCGGAAAAGCTATACCAGGAAAATAATCTTCCGCAAGAAACTATTGAAACAGAACCAATTAAAGAACCTACAAAATCTATGAACCCGGTTAAAATTGATTCTGAATCAGATTTTGGAGATGAAGATTTTGAAACTCCTTCATTTATGAGAAGAAAGAAAGATTATTAATTAGAACAGGTTTCAGTGATAAATTATCAAGAGTTAAATTTGCTTTTAAGATCCGCGAAATTTTACACCGGTTTAGCAATCGCGACAAATCGTTTCGCCCGATTACCATTGGGGAAACAAGTAAATAATGTTAATGTTTTTTGACCAATTTGACCAGTTAAAATCGATATGTCATTTGGTTCGACAATTTTGCTTTTTACAATCCGGTATTGATATGATTTCCCTTCCATTTTAATTTCCACAATGTCGCCTACTTTCACTTTATTCAACAACGAAAATGCTGCAATTTTATCATGAGTCCGTTCATAATAATCTCCCGAAGCACTATGACCATAAATCACAATATTATTTTTTACCGGTGAAAGTGGTAATCCAGTTCCGCTAAAATGGGCTAAACCATTTTTCAATTGTTTCTGATATTCTTCTTCAAGACCACTATTGACGTTGGCCACTACAGGAATATCGTTTAAGCCAATTGCAGCGATACTTAAAGTGAATCTTCCTTTATAATTACTGCTGGTAGGATCCTGAACAGTTTCAGTACTTTGCTGGGCTTCTGAAGTTAGATTTTTAAAATATTCTGAACCAGGATCAGAAATATATTTTACACGTTCTACATAATCTCCAGCTACCAGCGCTACATTCGTGCTATTGTAAAATCCTGAAGAATATCTAACATATTGCTCCACTTCCGGCCAAACCTGTTTCCAAATAATTACAACTCCAACTACGATCAAAGATGCAGGAATTATAAAACCAGCAAACTTGGAACTAATCATTAAATGATTGATATCTTTTATAAAACCGTTAATAATATCCCAAAGTGTAAGTTTTGGTTCATCTACCCGTTTTATCTCAATAACTTCCTGTTTATAATGTTCTTCAGGTTTTATTTTAATTGGTGTTTTAATATACCGATATATCATATAAATTTCTCAGTTATAATAGATATAATTTATCATATTTTTCTGGTCAATTGTTAGATGCAAAACGTGAAATTATCTATAAAATTTAAGCATTTTCAGTGTTTTATGTTACAATATGCTTTCAGTTTTTCAGCCTTAATTATTAGCTTTCTCACTACTCATGGCTATCAACCAAACTAAAAAGAAATATGTGAAAGACCTTGTAGATCTTGGAAAAGATCAAGGTTATCTCACCCAGGATGATGTTTTAGATAAATTTCCCGAGATCGAAGAAGATATGGAATTATTAGAATTCATTATTAATACTTTACAGAATTCTGACATTGAAATTATCGAGCCAGTTGAAATCGAAGAAGAAGTAGTAGAAGGTTATATTAGCAATCCCACTGGCAAAGGAATGACCTTTGAACAAAAAATCAAAATCCTTAAGAAAATTCGTTCACACGTCAGTACAGACCCTATCAGAGCATACTTACATGAAATCGGTAGGATTCCATTATTGAATGCAGAAGAAGAAATTATCCTTGCCAAAAATATCGAAGCCGGTGATGAAGAATCTCGTGAATTACTTACTACTGCAAATCTAAGACTTGTTGTTTCGATCGCTAAAAAATATGCCAAACGTGGCTTGGATTTACTAGATCTGATTCAAGAAGGAAATATCGGATTGATGCGTGCTGTAGAAAAATTCGAATATCGTAAGGGTTTTAAATTTTCTACTTATGCCACTTGGTGGATCAGGCAAGCCATTACTAGAGCAATTGCTGATCAAGCCCGTACAATACGTGTGCCTGTTCATATGATCGAGACTATCAATAAACTCAGCAAAGTATCCAGCCAATTAGCAGCTAAGCTTGGTAGAAGACCCAAAGTCAAAGAAATTGCCAAAGAAATGGAGCTGGATGTCTCCAAGGTAAATGAAATCATTAGAATTGCCCAAAGACCAGCCTCACTTGAAGCGCCAATTGGAGAAGAGCAAGACAGCAAGTTAGGCGACATCATTCCTGATGAATTCTCCGCTTCTCCTACAGAAATTGCTACCTGGGCTTCATTAAAAGTGCAAATCAATGAAATTCTCAATGGTTTAACTGATCGTGAAAAAAAGGTGTTGGAATTGCGCTTTGGCCTGAAAGATGGCGTATCTCGTACACTTGAAGAAGTAGGTCATGAATTCAAAGTAACTCGTGAACGAATTCGACAAATCGAAGCAAAAGCTCTAAAGCGTCTAAAAAGTGATGAAATTGCACAGGCATTGAAAGATTATTTAAGATAAGACAAGATAAATAATTTTTTGAGAATGACTACTAGTAGCAACTCGACACAGATCAGTCTTGAGAAATCAAAATGGCGAGCTAAAGCCAAAAAAATGTTACAGAAAATTACTCCTCATAACGAAATTTCTCACCAGATCATGACACGAATTATCACTCATCCGACCTTTCAGGCCAGTAACAGCATTTTACTCTATGCAGCATTACCCGACGAGATTGCTACACATGATCTATTTGAATTTGCCTTGTCAAAACAAAAATTAATTTACTTCCCCTATAGTAAAAAAATCCAAATTGGCAGAATTACTTCCTGGGAAGAGCTCGTACCAAGTAAGCATGGATTACTGGAACCCAAATCAGCTGATTTATCAGTCCCCACAATTGATCTGGCAATTATTCCGGGCTTAGCCTTTGATCAATCAGGCTATCGTCTGGGTCGTGGTGCAGGTTGGTATGATCGATTTTTAATCCAATTTTCGGTTAAGAGTAAATTAGGTATTTGCCCAAGCCGATTACTTTTTGAATCCATACCTCATGAAAAGCATGATCAAAAAATGGATTGGATTGTTACTGAAATGTTTATTAAATCTACACTACCTCAGATTTTGCTATAATAAACTTATGAGTAAAAAATTTATTATTCTTTCATTTATCATACTTATTTTTAGCCCTGTCTTGCTGACTCAATCAGCTGCACAAACTACTACTCCTGTTCCGGAAGGATACATTAGTATTCCTGGTATACCAGACTATGGCAATTTAAAAGGAAGTAGTGTAGGAAATAATTTATCATTTGATAGCGGTTTTGACTTAACTAATTTACCTCAAAATATCAATGTTACTTCGGCTACTTTATTTTTTTCACAAAATATGTCAGGAAGTGGCCTATTGAAAATAATTGATAAAGCAAGTGGAACTGCAATTACTAGCTACAATATCTCTCAGAGTGGTGTACATCAAACTAGTGAAATTCTTAGTAAAGTAAATGCAGTGCAAAATACTTCCAGTTCAAATATTTCTCTTTTGTTTCAATCATATGAGCTGGGAACTAAAGACAATATTAATTTTTCTCAAATCAATCTGGAGATTAAATATATTTTCAAAGATATTCTCGCTCCTGAATTACTTACTCAGGAAATTTTGGATTTGCAGGATACAAGTGTAATAATCAAATGGACAGCAAATGAAGAAACAAAAGGATTTGTAGAATTTGGAAAAACTATTAAATATGGGCAAAATTCTAGTTATACACCACTTCCAGCTCTAGAAAATTCTTTACAATTAAGTAGCCTGACTCCAGGTATTACTTATCATTACCGAATCCATCTCGAAGATATGGTTGGAAATAAATTAATTTCACCCGACTACACATTTCAAACCACATATAATCAATTGACGTCTTCTGATAATAATAGTTCTTCAAATAATGGCTTGAGTCAACCAGTAAATTTCGAAGCTAAACTTGCTCTTGTAGGGGGAAAATATCAAGTAGATCTGATCTGGAAATATCTCACGTTACATGATATTGACGGATTTATATTATACAAACGAATCGATAAAAGTTCAGATGACAAATTGGCAGTCCTTGATGCTACTCATACCTCATATACAGACCCCAATGTTGAAAAAAACCAACGCTATACATATTATGTTAAAGCCTATAAAGCTAATATTCTTTCTACGGCATCAGAAGAAACTACAATAGTGGTAAGTGCTGATGGAAAGGTATTGGGAGCAGATACTGAAACAGAAAGAATTACTAATATCTCTAGCATCCTCGTTGTACTGGGTGTACTTTCACTCTGGCTTTTTATGATTTATCTGGTCTTTAAAAGGATGCAAAAAGCTTTATTAACCCGAAAAGGACTTGTGAATATATTACGTAGTCCAGAATATTATCAGAACGATTTCGAGAAAAATATAATTAGCAATCAGGATTAATTATTTGAGGTATTCATTTTTTGCAAATATTGTCTTGCATCTTTGTTTGGCCAAATCTGCTCTGATTTCTGAAACCACTCCTTAGCCTGTATTTGATTTCCAATTTCATAGAAGCGTAAACCGTGATTAAATGCATTTTCGGAACGTGTCACTGGTAGACCTACAAAAATCAAATATAGGGAAAATATAACAATAATTACAGCACTTGCAAAATAGGCTTTATATGCTTCTGAATTAAAGATTAACTTTTTTAAAGGAATTAACAATTTTTCTTTCATAAAATTATTATACACCTGATCAGAAAAATCGTCAGCTTCTAATTTTTCTTTTTTATACTTATATGCTACAATTGCTTCGCTTATAGATTGATGAGAATATGCCAAAAACAAAACGTACATACCAACCCCACAAAATTCCTCGAGTAAGAGGATTAGGTTTTCGTGCTCGTATGGAAACTGTAGGTGGTCGAAGAGTATTAAAAACTAGACGCGCTAAAAAGCGTGATAGTCTTAGCGTTTCCGACGAATTTCGTCGCGGGAAAACTAAAAAATTCAAACGCATCAGATAATTAAATGCTTGCAAAAACCAATCGCATTCATGAAACCAAGGAATACAATTTGGTTTTTTCTCGTAGCCGAAAAATCAATTCTGCTTCATTCATTTTTTATTGCCATTATATCAACTTACAACAAAAGTTAATTTCTGTTAGCCCACCTCAATTTGGTTTTGTCGCTAGTAAGAAAGTAGCAAAAGCCTGTAAAAGAAATCTTTTAAAACGCAGATTAAGAGCAATAGCACAAATTGAACTCCCATTACTCAAACCAGATTTTCAAGCTGTTGTCGTTATCAAGAATACTGCACTTAATGTAACTTATCCCCAACTTCAAGAAGAATTTAAAAAAACTTGCCAACAGCTAAATTTATATGCAAAATAGGAATATTAATTTATTACTAAATGATCATGCAATCAATCGATGAAATGTTGGATCCAGGAGAAAAAATCATCTGGCGCGGTAAACCAGAACTGCTCCCCTTTGTCTTCAATGAAGGAACTCTAGCCCTTATGATATTTGGTCTGTTCTTTGCAGGAATATCTTTACCAATCACAATTATCGGGATTATCACAATTATTATGTCATTGATGGGTTTAGTATTTATGGCTTTGGGAATGATTATTGCACTTGCTCCATTATGGCAGTATTTCTCATTTCAAAAAACCGAGTATGCATTTACTAATCGCAGAGTATTCATCAAATCTGGCTTATGGAGCAATAATTTTAAAGTAATAGATTATCACGATATCAAAAATTTCCAAATTTCTATTGGCATCTTTGATAAACTGTTCAAACTAGAAACTGGAACAATCTCCATTGATTGTGGCCAGATTGCTTATACAAAGAATGGTACCCGTCTTATATATAGCAAATTTCAATCAATTAAAAATCCATATAATGTTTTTAAGGAATTAAAACGTGTTAGCCTGGATATCCAAACCGATATCGAATACCCAAACAAAATGCGCCCCTCAGAAAATCCCGGTTATCAGACAGAATACCAGCCAAAAGAAAAATAAATATTCTTCAGATCACAAAAAAGAGAGCATTCCTGCTCTCTTTTCTTAGATAAGTTGAATATTACCAACCAAGATGACTAAATGCTTTATTGGCTTCAGCCATTTTATGTGTATCTTCACGTTTTTTGAAGGCTGTACCTTCTTTCTTTGTAGCTAAAAATAATTCCTGAGCTAAACTTTCAGCAAATTCACGACCACCACGATTGGCACGGGCTGCATTAATTATCCAGTGCAAAGCTAATGTCAGTTGACGACCCTCTGCAACAGGAACTGGTACCTGATAGTTAGCTCCACCGACTCTTCGTGAACGTACCTCGATTTTTGGCTTAATATTCTCTAAAGCTTTGTCAAATGCCTCAATTGGTTTAAGTTTTGTATTTACACTTAATTTTTCCAATGCTTTATAAACATTGGTTTCGGCAACAGATTTTTTACCATCCAACATCACATAATTGATAAATTTAGCAACCATTGGACTATTAAATTTAAAATCTGGCTTGATAGGACGATTCTTAGCTTGTTTTCCTCGCATAGGTTTAAAATAAAAGATAAAAGTTAATAGTTAAAAGATAGAAGAAAAAGATAAAAAATTTTGCATTATTTCAATAAACTTAACTTTTAACTTCTAACTTTTAACTTTTAAAAAAGCACCTCTATCGAAGGTGCTTTATAATTCCTAAGATAGACTGTTCTCTAACTCAATATTCTACAAATACTAAGTTTAATACTCTACCAGCCCGCATAAAGCTTGACTGATATGGTCTAAAATTATTTAGTTTTTGGTTTCTTGGCTCCGTAATTTGATCTACCTTGTCTTCTACCTTCTACACCTGCAGTATCATATTTACCACGGATTATTCGATATTTAACTCCAGGTAAATCGGGAATTCTTCCAGCTTTTACAAGTACAACTGAATGCTCCTGTAAATTATGACCTTCTCCAGGAATATATGCTGTCACTTCCTGCTTGTTTGATAATCTAACCTTAGCAACTTTACGTAAAGCTGAGTTAGGCTTTTTGGGAGTCCTGGTAAATACTGCTAAGCAAACGCCACGTCTAAAAGGATTTGTACGTTTAGTAAATTTGTTTTTGATACTATTGTAATTAAACTGCAACTGTTTGTATTTAGTAGTCTTACTAAATTGCAGACCCTTATAGCGGACAGTTCCTCTTTTCTTGATTCGTCCTTTACGGACTAATTGTGATATTCTAGCCACTACTTAATTAGTAATAAAATAAATAAAATAGATTCTGGCTTATCTTACTTCCTCTCCGAGAGGAACAGTTCTGCCAATTATAACATTTTCTTTCAAACCTCTCAAATGATCTTGCTTACCAACGATTGCTGCATCACTTAATACTCTGACCTGCTGCTCAAATGAAGCTGCAGAAAGAAAACTATCTGTCTTGATGGATGCAAAGGTTATTCCTAAAAGATTTCGTTCATACTTAATTGTTTTCTTATCTTCCTTCTTAAACTTAATGTTGTCATCATTGATAAAAACATGATCTACATATTCACCAGGTAAATAATCTGAATCACCTGGATCAGTAACCTTACATAATCTCGACATCTGACGGACAACTACTTCCACATGTTTGTCATCTATACCAATGCCTTGAATACCATAGGTTTCCTGAATATTATTAATGAGATATGCTTGAGCAATAGAGAGCTTACTCAATTTCATTATCTCTTTTGGATCTTTGGAACCGAGAGTAAGAGCATCACCACGTAATATATCTGTACCATCTTCCACTGATACAATATCCCCTGCTGTCAAATCGTAAATTGCCTCTACCTCTTTGTCTACGATATAAACAATTGTTTTTCCTTCAATACCAATTTGACCATCTAGCTCTGCCTTTACTTCTTCACCAGCTGCAGTAGTATAAATCAAATCGCCTGTCTTTACTTGTTTACTTCGTTTAAGATTTGGTTTATCACCGTCAATAAGCTCAAATACTTTACGCATTTGTTTACGATTTTTCACTTTAATTGCAATCAATTTATCATCAATATCTTTCACAAATTCGATCTTTCCATCTAATTCAGTGAGAATTGCTTTGGATTTTGGTGTACGTGCCTCAAAAAGCTCTTCTACTCTAGGTAAACCTTGAGTAATATCAGTTCCCACTCTACCAGCCAGATGCTTGGTATTTAGAGTTAATTGCGTTGCTGCTTCTCCCATGGATTGTGCAGCGATAACTCCAATAGCAATTCCTTTTTGCACTAATCTCCTTGTACCTAAACTATAGCCGTAACATTTTTGACAAATTCCAAAACCTGTCTTGCAACCTAGTACTGAACGGACATGAATCGATTCTACACCAGATTTATCGATCTTTTCAGCTACTTCTGGAGTAATCTCTGTACCAGAATCAGCAACTAATTCTCCTGTCTTAGAATCAGTAACCTTTTCTAAACAGAATCTTCCATTAATTCTTTCCTGAAAAGAAAGTCTACGATTCGCACCACGTAATAAAACTACACCTTCTGTAGCTCCACAATCTTCTTGCTTTACTATCACATCTTGTGCTACATCTACCAATCTTCTAGTCAAATAGCCTGATTCAGCAGTACGCAATGCAGTATCAGCCAAACCCTTTCTAGTACCTCTAGCAGCTACAAAATATTCTAATGTGGTCAAACCTTGCTTGTAATTGGATCTTAATGGTAGTTCAACAATATTTCCCAAAGGATCAAGGATCAAACCTCGAATTCCTGAAATTTGTCGTAAAGGAGCTTGCACTGGCAAAGCACCTGATTCTTGTAAAATTACCAGATTATTATTTTTATCTTTCTCATATGTTTTCCACGTTTCATCAGAAACTTTTTCAATTAAATCCATCCAAAGCTTTTCCGAAAGTCTTTTTCTCTCTTCTTTGGTCAATAAACCATTATAATAATCAACTGTTAATTGATCATCTTTCTTTTCAACTTCTTCTAATAGGATATCTTTCTGATCACTAATAATAAAATCATCCATCCCAACACTTAATCCAAATTCTGTAGCATATTTAAAACCAAGCATTTCGATTTGATCAAGATAGTTGACGCACTCAGTTTCGCCATATTTATCAAGGATTTCAGCAGAAATTTTAGAAACATCGCCCTTGTCCATCTGTTTATTAACAAACCGAAATCCTTCTGGATGGGACTGATTGACGATAATTCTTCCAACAGTAGTTTCCACCATCTTACCTTCCAGTAATAACTTGATTGGTTCACGAAGATCAATATCCTCCATCTGAAAACGACCTATAGCATCATTTATTGTTCCAAAATATTTTTTATGTTCTTTGATAATTGTTTCATCAATACCAGTCATGTAGTAAATACCAAGTGCCATATCCTTAGTCACACTAACAACAGGAGAACCATCTGCCATTAAAAGTAAATTTGAATGTGCAAATAATTTCTCTTTGGCTTCTTCAACTGCTTTATCAGAAAGTGGTACATGTACTGCCATTTGATCTCCGTCAAAGTCAGCATTGAATCCTTTACAAACCATAGGATGTAAACGAATGGCATTACCTTCAGTAAGAATCGGGAAAAAAGCCTGAATACCTTGTCTATGAAGGGTAGGTGCACGGTTCAATAATACCGGTCTATTTTGAATTACTTTTTCTAAAATATCCCACACTTCAGTAGATTTTGATTCAAAGAAATGCTTGGCACTTTTAATATTGGGAGCCAACCCTTCTGCGATAATTTCTCTTAAAACAAATGGTTTAAATAATTCCAAAGCCATTGTCTTAGGAAGTCCGACCTCTGAAATCTTTAAATCTGGTCCAGGCACAATCACACTACGTCCGGAATAATCTACACGCTTACCAAGTAAGTTTTGTCTGAAACGACCTTGTTTACCACGAAGCATATCAGAAAGTGATTTATATGGCTGACCGCGTGAATTAAGCACAGCATTCCCAGGTCTATGATCATTATCAATTAAAGCATCTACTGCCTCCTGCAACATTCTCTTCTCATTTCTAAGAATAATTTCTGGAGCACCTAATTCTATTAATCTTTTTAAACGATTATTTCGATTAATTACTCTACGATATAAGTCATTCAAATCAGAAGTAGCAAATCTACCACCAGGTAATTGAATAATCGGACGTAAATCTGGAGGAATAACAGGCAATAAATCCATGACCACCCAGAAAGGATCTATACCAGCGCGCTTCATACCTTCTAATACTCTTGAACGTTGTACAATTCTTCTTTTTTTAATTGCTGACTTGGTTTTCACTTTCTCATCCTGAAGTGCAGCAATTTCTTTATCTAAATCAATTTTTACAAGTAATTTTTTAATTGCTTCTGCACCCATTCCTACTTCAATAAATTCTGAACTATACTCATTGATAGTCGCCAAATCCTCTTCACTTAATGTAGAACCAGTTCGTAAACCTTCAATTAAAGTAATTAAATTATTATAACGTTTCTTAATATTTTCTTCCTTTTTATCATAAACTGATTTAATTGTTGCTACTTCTTTTTTCTCTTTATTATTAAGTTTTTCAAGAATAAACTCCAATTTGGCTTTTTCCTTATTATCCTTTTTGGCAGTAGCTTTATCTGCTTTTACAACATTTTCAATTTCAGTTAACTTTTCTGATAACTCACTTTTTAAAACCGCTGTTTCAGAATCCCGATCACTTTTAATCTTCTCAATTATTTCCTGTTGCTTCTCAGACTGTACATTTGTAACTAAGTAGCGGGCAAAATAAATCACTGTTTCTAATTTCTTTTGTGTTATATCCAAAATCAATGATAGCTTATTTGGTACACCATATGAATACCAGACATGAACCACAGGTGCTGCCAAGCGAATATGACCCATCCGTTCACGACGAACCCTTTTATGAGTAACTTCGACTCCGCATTTATCACAAATAATTCCTTTATAACGGATCTTTTTATACTTACCACAATAACATTCAAAGTTCTTTGTGGGACCGAATATTTTCTCATCCATTAAACCATCTACCTCAGCTCTATGGGTCCGATAGTTAATTGTTTCAGCTTTTTTAACTTCACCATGAGACCAGCTCATCACTTGCTGAGGAGAAGCGATCGAAATTCTGAGTGCTTTAAAATCTTTGATCATAATTATTTATAGATAATTTATATAGATCTATTAACTAAAAATTTATTCTGAAACCTCTTCAACTACTGTTTCTGTGCTAGGAGTACCTCCTGAATAATCATCAATTGCTTCTTCAATCACTTCCAATTCATCACGATCATCTTCATCAGGTTCAACTAACTCAGGACTAATACCTAATGCACGAAGTTCTGACATAAACACCTTGAAAGATTCAGGAATGTTTGGAGCTTCAATAGGAGTGCCCTGGATAATTGATTTATATGCAGCTGCTCTACCTACTACATCATCTGATTTAATTGTTAATAATTCCTGCAAGTTGTGGACAGCTGCATGTGCTTCTAATGCCCAAACTTCCATCTCTCCAAATCTTTGTCCCCCAAACTGTGCTTTACCACCTAGTGGTTGTTGGGTAACAAGGGTATATGATCCAGTTGATCGGGCATGAATTTTATCAGAAGACAAATGATTTAATTTGAGAATATAGCGAGGCCCCACTAAAACTTTCTGCTTATAGGGTAATCCTGTACGTCCATCAAATAATTTTTGCTTTAGCTCCACTTTAATATTCTTTTTGGCCATTGCTTCATAAAGTTTTTCAAAATCCAATTCAGCAAAAGGAGGTATTTCCACTTTTATTCCAACTGCTTTGGCCATTGCACCAATCTCAAGTTCTCGTAATTGTCCAAGATTCATACGTTTTACAAACATTGGAGAAAGAATAATATCGATTTTGGTACCATCAGCTAGATAAGGCATATCATCATCATGAAGAATCTTCGCCACTACACCTTTATCTCCATGTAATCCTGTCAATTTATCTCCAATAGAAATTTTTTGAGTTCTGGCAACCCATACTTTGACCTGTTTTAATACACCTGGATTTAATTTATCTCCTTTTATTTTATCTAAAATCTGAACTCCAATAACTATACCTTTATCTCCATGAGGAAGTCGCAGTGAGTTATCACGAACATCTCTAGCATATTCACCGAAAATTGCTCTCAGTAATTTTTCTTCAGCAGTCAACTCAGTTTCACCTTTGGGAGCAATAATGCCGACCAAAATATCCTGTGAAGCCACACTAGCACCAACACGAACAATACCTTCATCATCAAGATTTCTTAATGTATATTCTCCAACATTGGGAATATCCCGTGTCACTTGCTCATTACCAAGTTTTGTCTCACGGATATCTTGAACATATTCTTTAATATGTACAGAAGTTAAAACGTCTTCACGAATTAATCTTTGTGAAATAATTACACCATCATCAAAATTAAAACCATCAAATACCATATAAGCAGCTAGCAGAGGTCTGCCCAGTGCTAATTCTTCTTTATCCATGGCTGGACCTTGAATCAAAAGATCACCTTTTTTAATTTTATCATTTAATTTCACAACCACTTTTTGTGAAAATGCAGTATTTTGATTAGTTTTAATAAATTTTTCAACTTCATAATTTACTTTGCCTGCTTTAGGATATTTTACAGTCAGAGAACTAGCATCAGAGGCAATTACTTCACCATCTTCCGGAGCACGCACAATTCTACCGGAAGAATCAGCAACTACTCTTTCAAACCCAGTTCCAACTATTGGCGCCTCAGGACTAAGTAATGGCACAGCTTGACGTTGCATATTAGCAGCCATCAAGGTACGAGTAGGATCATCATTATATGAAAAAGGTACTAATGAAAAGCCAAGCCCTGCAACCTGACCTGGATTGATATCAATAAATTCTAATTCTGTAGTAGGTACTTTTGCATAAGTGCCTTGATACCGTACAAAAGTGTTGGGGATTGAAATTCTCCCTTCATTATCCTGACCAATTTGTGCAGAACCAATATGATATTTCAATTCTTCATCACTAGCTAAATATGTAATGTCTCTGCTAATTTTGGGCTCAACCTTAATTTCTAAAATTCCCGCTTTTTCAAATTTAACATAATCATCTTTTGCAATCATCTTTGCTTTTTTCAAAATAACTTTACCTTTAACATCTATAGCATCTTCACGTAATACTGTGCCTACTAAAATTTCAGCTTTGACTTCTGAGAGTTTTACATTACTCAAAACACGGTAATAAGGTGCTTCAATAAAACCATATTCATTGATTCTGGCATAAATCGCAAGATGCGATACTATACCAATAGAAGGGCCTTCTGGAGTAGTCACCGGACAAAGCTTGGAATAATGTGAGCTATGTACATCACGGACTGAAAAAGTCGCTCTTTCTTTGGTCAGGCCACGTGGCCCACCAGCTGTTATTCTACGTTTAGTTTCCAATTCTGAAAGAATATTTTCCTGATCCATGTACCTAGAAACTGCACTACTACCAAAAAATTCATTGATAGATGAAGAAACTGGTTTGGTGTTTACTAATAATGAAGGTGTGACTAAATCTTCTGTGCTGTATGTACCCATTCTGTCGCGGGTATTTTTCTCAAGTCGTAACACACCAACTCTAATCTTATCTCCAATTAATTCTCCTACACCACGAACACGTCTATTTGCCAATGAATCAATATCATCAACAAGACGTTTTCCATTATTCAATTCAATTAATGCTCTGACTATATGAACAATATCCTTTTTCTTCAGTAAATAATCAGCCTCAGTAATCTTATCCTGGATGTTTAATTTTTTATTTAATTGATATCTTCCAGTTTTACCTAAAAAAAATCTTCTTTTATTGAAAAACATATTTTCCAAAAAAGAAGTTGCATTTTCCAAATTAATTGAATCTTCAGGACGCAATTTGCGATAAATATCTAATAATGCTTCTTCTGTGTTGGAAGTTGTATCTTTTTTGAGAGTATTATCTATTAAACTAATATCACCTGTATCTGCATCTTTACAAACATTTCTGATTTCTGAATCAGAAGAGTAACCTAATGCTCTAAGCAAAGTAGTTAATAAAACACGAGGCCGTTTATCAAGCAACTTCACAGACATCACGCCATATTTATTGACCTCAAAATCAAACCAGCGACCACGTAAAGGCATTAATTTTACGGCGAAAAGCGGTTTAGTACTTGTTGTAGTTTTGCTTTCTACACATAGTGCACCTTCAGCTCTAATCACCTGCATCACGACCACACGTTCATTTCCATTAATAATGAATGTACCTCGATCACTCATCATTGGAATATCAGCTACAAATAACTTTTGTTTTTTTATTTCACCGGTTTTTTTATTGACTAATTTGGCTTCAATATGTAAAGGAGCTGTATATGAAAGACCTAACTTACTTGCCTGACTCATGGACATATTTTTATCACCCCACTCAATATCTGCAAAATGTAATTCCCATGATTCGCCAGTATAATCAGTAATTGGATTGATTTCAAAGAAAATTTCTTTAATCCCGGAATCAATTAATTCCTGATAAGAAGTCAAATGTGCTTCAATAAGATTAGGAGTGAGCTTAAAAAGCTCATGCTTGGCTAGGTTAAGACGAGGAATTGATTTATTCATAGTAAAATAATCTTAACTTGGGTTTATAAATAAAAAATACGCACCTTGAAATAATTCAATGCGTTTTAATTTTTAAAGTTATTATATTTTAGGAAAAAAAGAGTTTTTTAACATACGCGAACCTTTCTATACCACACTTTTTGACAAATGTCAACGCTATTTTGTAAAGCTTTTACTGCTTTAAGAAAATCTTGTTAATTATAGTAGCAAAAGCTGATTTTGCAAAGTCAAAATCGAGAAAATGAAGAAAATTAATTTGTAACTGATAATTTTGAATAATTAATGGAAATTTTAGATATTTATTCCCATTCTGGCTGATAATATTTTCTATCTTTCAAATTATCCGGTAGATATTGTTGTTTAATTTTTCTACCAGTTTTCTGCTCTTCAAGCCAAGGATAACGAATATGACCTTTACCGTAATCAAAACCCTTCATCACCTTGTTCGCAGGATTCCGAAGCTGTAGTGGGATAGGACCAAGTCTTTCAATCTCTAGATCCTTTAGAGCAGCGGAGATCCCAGCTGTAGAAGCAATAGATTTGGGGGCTGTAGCAAGATATGTCGCCACTTGAGCCAAAATTAACTGTGATTCAGGCATTCCAATCATTTTCACTGCGTCCATAGCTGCTACTGCTAGAACCAGAGCATTAGGCCGAGCATTACCAATATCTTCCGAGGCAAAAATCACCATTCTTCGGGCAATAAAAACTGGATCTTCACCAGCTTTGATCATCCGGGCAAGATAATGCAAAGTCGCATCAGGCTCACCACCACGCATGCTCTTAATAAAGGCAGAAATAGTATCATAATGAGCATCACCCTTTTTATCATAGAGAATATTTTTCTGCTGAAGAATTTTTTCCATGGCTTTGAGGGATACTTTTTTGTGGATTGCTGCTGATAGCTCCACAGCATTAATCGCAAATCGGGCATCTCCATTAGCATGTAATACAATAAGGGCTAATGATTCTTTGTCCCAAGTAGTATCAGGATATTCTTTTACAGCCCTGGCAATAATCTGCTCAATTTGTTTATCATTTAACGCTTCTAGCTTGTACACCCTGCTTCGTGAAATCAAGGGAGCAATAATACTGAATCCGGGATTTTCTGTAGTAGCTCCAATCAGAATAATAGTGCCATTTTCTACAAAAGGGAGAAATGCATCCTGCTGGGCTTTGTTGAAACGGTGAATCTCATCAATAAATAATACTGTTTCTTTTTGGAAAAAGCCTTTATCCTGAGCTGCTTTACTAATTATCTTTTTGACCTCGACAATACTTCCTATCGCAGCAGAATATGGAATAAAATCAGCTTCAATATAATTGGCAATAAGCCTTGCAAGGCTAGTTTTGCCTGATCCAGGCGGTCCCCAGAAAATCATAGAACTAATCTTTTTGCGAGCAAGTAATTCATTTAGCGGCTTACCTATACCAATAATATGTTCCTGACCAACAAAATCTTCCAATTTTTGAGGACGAAGTTTTTCTGCAAGTGGAACCATGAGGGAAAATAGTAAATTAGTAAAAAGTAAGAAGCACAAATTTTGAAATCGACAATCAAAATTTTAAAAATAACTGAAATACCAAATATAAAATTCCTGTTTTAAGTTTATTTTAAATTAATAGTATCCGACACAATGTATAAAGGCCGATTTTGCACTTGAGAATAAATTCTCCCGATATATTCAGAAATAATACCTAATACAAAAAGTTCAATACCATTAAACGTGGTAAAAATCAAAATCTGTGAAGCCCAGCCTGGTACTGTTTGTCCAAAGATCATTGAGCCGGAAACATAGCAAAATACTACAAATGCAATAAATAAAAAGAAAAAAGCTGTTACATTGGCAATTTTTAGCGGTATTGATGAAAATGAAAAAATCGCATTAAATGCTAATTGCAACATTTTTTTTATTGGATAGTGTGTAGATCCTGCAAATCTAGCATCACGATCATAATCTACAAAGGTTTGATCAAAGCCGATCCAGCTGGAAAGACCACGTAAATATCGACTTTTTTCTTCAAAACTTCGTAAAACAGCAACTGGACGCTGATCAAGCAGTCTAAAATCCCCTACATTTTCCGGAATATGACTGGAAAGCAATAAATTTAAAATACGATAAAAGAACCTGGCACTTAAAATTTTAAGAAACGAATCCTTTCGAGTTTTTCGTCTGGCATTTACAATATCAAAACCCTCCTGCCATTTATTAATTAATTCCGGAATTACCTCAGGTGGATCTTGAAGATCAGTATCAATAATAACCACTGCATCGCCTTTGGCAAAGTCCAATCCGGCACTGACCGCCACCTGATGACCAAAATTACGTGAAAAATTTATCAATTTGATTCGCTTATTTTCCAATGCTTCTTTGACAATAATCAGCGGTGAATTATCATTACTACCATCATTTACCAAAACTAATTCATAGTTGATCTTATTATCCTTGATTACTTTAGTAATTCTTTTTAAAAATTCCTGAATACAAGCTTCTTCATTATAAACTGGTGCAACAATTGAAATTAACGGTTTGGTAATATGTCTTTTTTGAATCATTACATTTATACTTAGAAAAATAATAGCTCAATTATACTTAACTGTGACTAGTTTGAACAAACAAAATTTGCATCTTGATCTTGCAATCATCTCAGATGCAATCTAGAATAAAAGAATATTAAATATCCATGTATGAATAATTCCACACAAAACACCCAGGAGGATCTAGCCCGATTGGATCGAATCATTGAAGAAAATAGACGCATACGTGATGTCTTACTTGAAGAACAAAAACCTATTGTAAGTGTAATTAAATGGATCGCACCAGAACGTACTTTTCAGGTGAAAGATCGTCGCTGGTATGTAATTGTAGCAGTTATTGCCATGATTATCATTGTTCTTGCTGCTCTAACAGAAAATTTTCTTTTGATCTTTGTGGTAATTGGCATGCTATTTATCACATACGCACTAAATACAATTCCACCAAAAAAAATTACTCATGAAATTACTAATCGTGGTCTACATACATTTTCAGAATTAATTGTCTGGAATCGACTGCAAGCATTTTGGCTGACTAAACGCCAAGATGAAATAATGATTCATTTTATTATTAAAGATAATGCTGAAGCCATACCACGGAAACTAATTATCCTTCTCGGTGATGGTAATATTGTGAAAATCACATCGTATCTAGTACAATTTATTGATTATTGGTCTGCTCAAGAAGCAGGTGCCGGATTGATACAACATTTTCTCGATGGTGAATACCAGCCTTTAATCAAATTTATCGAATCTGATAATATCAAAACAAAAGATCCAATAGATGCACCAGTCATCCAAAAAACTGATACGACAAATCCATAAATTTCAGTTTCTCATTTTCTACTTTCTTTTGTATAATGCAATTACGGTGCACTCATAGCTCAACTGGATAGAGCACTTCTTTGCGGAAGAAGAGGTTGCAGGTCCGATTCCTGTTGAGTGCATATTTAAGTTAATTGAAGAATCGAACCTGAGCTATTTGAAAATCAATAGTAGTTTACCCTGAATAATACTTAATATCATATTCTTGAATTAATACTTAAATGTATTTCAGGGATTCCTGTTGAGTGCATATTTAAGCTGGAATATACTAAAGCTAACCAAAAACAATTATTTTTCCTTGCCCATGATTAAATTTCTAAAAATCCTTACTAATCTAGCTGATTTCACCGTTGGTTTTGTTTTTAATTTGCTAGCTTCTGGAATATTTAGTTTATTTTGCTTTCCAATCAATATTGCGTATCGGGTAATCACAATCCGGGCAATTTATCAACAATATGTGAAGAAAGCCACATTCGATCAAGTCTTTAAACTAACCATTATTGAGGCTAGCTATGGTGCTTTATTTTATTTGATTGGATCAATTATTGGTTTAATCATTTACATCTTTGTGTTATTGCCCAATGTAGAATTTTTTCAAAAAACTGCATTAGCTGTAATTTTCAATTCTACATCTGCCCAATTTAGTGCTTTGCGATATGGCACGCTCTGCTCAAGTATCAATATCATCTTCTACTTCATCGCCACAGTTTTAGTCAGCCTGATATACTATAAATTAAGAAAGGGAAACGTTTAACAAACGCTTAAAACCAAATTCCGAAATGGAGGGGTGTCTGAGTGGTCGAAAGAGCTACTCTCGAAAAGTAGTACTGGGGCAACCCGGTCGAGGGTTCGAATCCCTCCCCCTCCGCCACTATTAGGATGAGTTTACGAATATTCTGTATTATAAGAGAAAGTATAATTCCTTTGAGATTGAAATCAGTAAAATATATGTAATATTACATTTTAATCAATACAAATGCCTATACTAGTGAGTAAAAACGGAGGACAAACAGTTAAGGTTAACAAGACAAAATTTAAAGATGAGGACGTTCTCCAAGCATATATTACAAAACACCCCGAAGTAATTCCTGTTGACGAGATCGAGGAAAATATTAAGGTATTTATTGCTGCCCGAGAGTTTCAGACAAAAAGTGGACCAATCGATGCAATCGGATTTGACCGTCAAGGAAATATTTATATCATTGAAACTAAGCTTTACACTAACCCAGATAAGAGGATTGTGATTGCTCAGGTATTGGATTACGGTGCTTCTCTTTGGAAGCATGGCAATGACTTTCAACAATTCATAAATTCGATAAACGATAAAGTTAATAATCAATTTAAATGCACACTGGAGGAAAAACTAATTAGCTTCTTTGGACTAGAAGAAAATGAAGTTAACGACACAATCGAAGGAATCAAAAATAGCCTAAATGAAGCCGATTTTAAGTTTCTGATTGTAATGGATAAACTAGTAGATAATTTGAAAGATCTAATAATTTTCTTAAACTCCAATAGCCAATTTGATGTTTATGCCGTAGAACTCGAATATTACAAAGTTGCAGAGTATGAAATTATTATTCCAAGTTTGTTTGGTAATGAAGTTAAAAAAGAAGTTACATCAAGTAGTCAATCAGGAAGACGAATTTGGACAAAAGAAATCTTTTTTCAAGAAGCAACGAAAGCTCTTGCATCTGATGATATTGCTAAATTAAATAAATTTTATGAATTTGGAGAAAAAAATGAATTTGATATTACCTATGGTACTGGTTCAGTTACAGGATCTTTTGCTCCAAAGATAGAAGCTGCAAACGGTGAAACTGTTTCAATATTTCATGCCAAGACAAATGGTGAGATCGAAGTAATTAGTTGGTACTGGAAAAGCTATAAAGAAACAATTGCAATATTACCTAGCATAATTCAAGAAATAAATACTAAGACTTCGATTAAACTTAACCCTAAAAATAAAGTCTATATCTGTAAGATTTCAAACCTTACCTTAGACGACATGAATAATCTTTTCCAAATTTATTCAGATGCTATCAAAAAAATAGAAAAGATGAACTTGAGTTTCAATCCCGGTAATAAGTAACCCTACTTTTTCTACTTATTTTTTAAATTTCCAAAAATATTCGTATAATATTATCAAACTCTTTTTAATGTCGTTATTGATATTTACCCAGGGAAAACTTGGATTAACATCAATAATTATTACTCAAAAGGCAGGTTCAGTATTTGAATAATCTAAAGAAATTATCTTATAGCTAAGTTCCAAATTTTTCTTACCTTCTGACATTTTATATTCGTCGACTTTGTATAATTCATATGATAATGCATTAAATGATGCTTCAATATACCTATTCCCATTATCTGTTGTTAGATCAACACCTAATACATAAACATTCTTGCCATCAATTTCCCTTTCTCCAATATATTTAACATCTTTGTTGTCTTTTAATTGTAAAAATAAATTTGTTGGATCAATGCTATTATTATCCACAATTGGCTGTGCAGGATCAATTCCATAAAATATATTTGAATTATTTCCTCTAACATATTCATCAATACTAACTTTTCGAAAGCCATTTTTCTGGATATAGATATCAATATATTCTGTTGATTTGTTCTCATCTATCAATTTCTGTGGATCAAAACTTAAAGAAATCAATGGGGAAATTTGTAAATAATAATATCCTCTAAACTCTACTCTCACAACAGATCCGTCATCTATTCCTAGTTCAGCCGGATTTTCTTTCAATTCTTTTATTTCTCGTTGATACTGTACTTCGGCATCAATAATTTCAGGCATTTGAAATAATTCGATGTAAACAGATTTATCAATTTCAGTATAACCATTTGATGATAAGGTTTTTACAGTTTCCTCCTCAGAGCTATTACCATCGATTTTAGTACTTTCATATGTATGTTTTTGAATAAAATCTTCATCTGCTGTATTGCCATAGATGATGAAGTATCTATCGTTGACCATGTAGCAAATAGCATTTGAACGTTGAAAAACATTATAAAAAGATTTGTTTTCTTTTTTCGCCTTTTCAACTTTGCAGGTTACTGCATCTTTGGCAATATCACATTGCTCATAGTAAATTGGAAAACATCCTTGTGTACCATCCTCCAGATTCATAATCTTATTTATATTTAAATCACAATTTTTAACCTCATTTGCAATTTGTTGTGCATTTGCTCTGGTATCAAATACCACCTGTTTTATCACTTTACCTGTTAAGGGATCTAACTCTTTAGTTAAACGGAAATTATGGCCATCAACGATTTCGTATAAAAAGTTTTTACTACTCTTATCAAAAAATGTAGTGATTTCGTATTTCATGTAACGGTATTCTCCTTGTTTTTGGTTATTATCATTGACTTCAATGACCTGTGCCATCACTTTTTGAGCATTCATCGTGGTTGGTGCAAAAATAATTGTTGTCACATATATAATCCCCAGTATGATTGATAAAAGAGGCATTCCAAATACAAAAGAATTTTTAATAAAGTGAAAATCAAAAATATTTTTCTTGGTTTTATGTTCTTTGTATGTATTTAATACTGCCCTTCGTAATTTTTCTTTATGGGTTTTCACCATTACAATTGGCAACTCTATTGATTTCAATTGTTCTTCTAAGTTTTCTTTTTTCATAATTATTTTTTAATATACTTGGAAAATGCACTACATTACGTTTGGTTGCGACAATTCTTTTCGAATGAAATCTAGTGCTCGACTTAAATGAGATTTCAGAGTACCAATTTTTATTCCTGTGATGTATGATATTTCGTTGTAGGATTTGTCTTCAAAAAACCTTAAATGTATTATGGATTGGTATTTTAGATCTAATTTAACGATTATTTCCTGAATATTTTGAAATTCTTTTGCATTGAAAAAAATCTTTT
>JBAXHO010000022.1:0-26734 GCA_037138855.1 bacterium | reverse complement strand
CCTTACAGCTCGATTTATTTCGGGATTAAAGTGAAACTTTTAGCGGACAGCAGTGTGTATAGAGACTAAAACTATCAATACACTGAATTAGTCACAAATAGATTATCACTCTGACAAACTCTCCGCAAGAACCGCTTTCCGGTCACCGGTCACCGTTCCCCTTAAAACTTCTCAAAATGAATCCTCTCTTTCTGAAATCCTAATTTCTCCAGTCGATCCGTAAGGTCCTGAACCATATCCCTGGAACCACATAGATAGGCAACCGAATTCTCGGGATGTTCTATTAAATCAAAATGTTCATATATTCTCCCCTTCTTGCCTTGCCAACTGTCATCAGGTCTGGTAAGTGAAAGAATGAATTGAAAATTGGGATATTGTATTGCTAATTTTTCCAAAAATGCCAGATAAAAAATCTGATCGGCAAAACGGAAACCTATGAACAACGTAATCTTTCGTTTACTATTAAGATTTACCAAAGCATGTCTAATCATTGCCAAAAATGGTACAACTCCAGTTCCTGTGGCAAAAAAATATACCGGATCACTGCCATCTTCATATAAAAAACGTCCGAGGGGACCAAGAAATGTAACCTCATCCCCTACTTGTGAATTAATAAAAAACAATGATCCCGGCCCATGATGCACAGTATCAGCAATCAATTCATAGTATGGCAGCCCTGGTATAGAACTGATCGAATAACTGCGATAAACTTTATCAGCCACTAAAATACTCAAAAATTGTCCAGGTAAAAACTCTTTCGTGTCCGCTGCAATTTGAACCCGATAGGTATCAGCAGCAATTTGCTCTTTGAGGATTATTTTGCCTTTTAAAAGTGCTATCGGCATGGTAGAAATATTAAAAAAATTAAATTTAATAGATTATTCGATACGTTATCCGCCGTACCGTACTGTACGCAGATCTGCGTACAGTACGGATCGTACGGATCGGCGAACAGCACGATACGCAATCAGCTGATACTTACCAAAATCAGCCCGGAAAATACAATAACGGTCGCTAAGAACTTTGCTTTCAAATTTTTTCGTTCTTTTAAAAATACAATCCCTAAAATAATTACCAGGATCGTGCTTAATTTCAAAATTGGATTAACAATTGATTTTTCTTCATTGGCATATGCCCTAAAAATAGTAATAGTGCCCATTACAGCACAAACTGACATTAATAACATTCCCCAAAAATTCTTTTTAATATCTTTGATAATAACCTTAGTCGAACTGAACCGAAAGGCGATAAAAGTTACTATTATGCCAGGAAAAATCCAATCTATTAATGAATATAAATTTATCGAAACCAATTTGTCTGTTTGAATTTTTGAATCGACCAACCCGCCAATTGCTCCACAAAATGCGAAAACTAAACGCAATAAAATTCCTTTTTTTAAATCTTTACTGGCTGATAATTTAGAAACCAAAACAATATTTCCGAGAATTATCAAAGCCACACCAAACATCTTACTTAGGGTATTGCTTTCAGAAAAAATCAGTAACGAACCAATATAAGAAACTACCAATGAAAGTTGATCAATAATGCTGCAAAGCGAAACATCGATCAGCTGAAAAGCAAAGAAACCAGCCAGATTAGCGATGGTATATACTGTTACTGTAGTCCCAATTAATAAAAAAGTCGTCGGTGAAAAGTCAAAATGAGGTTTTTCAAAAAAGATTAAAATGCAAAAGAAAAGTCCAGCGATAATTTGGAAAATCCCAGAAATAATAATCGGATTCTTCGCTTTACCGGCAAATATCTTAGAAAAAAAATTCATTAATGCTATAAAAAAAGCACCAGATAAAGCATAAATAATTCCCATGTGTATAATATAAGTAGCTCGTCCCAGTACCATCAAGGTACGGGATTTATAATAGCTTGTAGCTAAGTAAAAGTTGTAAATATTTATTATCGACTTATGTGATGCGACATTCGTTATTCGAGATTCGAAATTCGGCTTTCGATTACTGATCACCGTTCTTCAATCAATCTTCGCTCACTACGTTGTCCCCTGCTGGCACTGCTTCTTCATCATAACTATCTTCACTACCCTGGCCTTCTTCAGCATCTTTATCAAGATCTCCAATTTCCATCTCACCAGAAGTAACTGGAATTTCTTTGATCTCTTTTAACTGGCTTGGATCTTCGTTATTATCAGCAATTGCTTCTGCTTCTACATCATCAGCATAAAAACGGTTATCCTGCTTTGGTTGATCATCTGCTATTGCTGCATCATCCTGTGCTTGAGTAAGAAAATTATCATTGGACATAGTTGGTTAGATTAAAAGATTAAAATGTTAAAAAATTTATTCGAAATTCGTGATTCGAAATTCGAATGCGATATCCTAGATTCACTAAACTCTTTTCCTTTTTCGTGTCTACCGTCTACTAACTACTGTCTACTATTCTTTTGCCTCGACACATCGCTTCTGATCGGTTAAAATTAGCTTATCATATCAAAACTTTTTATGAAAGAATTCCTGAAAAAACATTGGATTTTAATTGTTTCATTGATCTATCTACTCTGGCCTTTGGATATTATTCCAGATATTTTTGGTCCAGTAGGACTAATTGATGATTTCAGTTTACTGGCAATTGTATTTCTCAGAGAGCTAATCATTTTTTACAAAGAAAAGAAAGCACTGGAATCTAAAAAAGACAGTAATGGTTTATTGCAATAAACCATTACCTACATAATTTATTATCGTTTCAAATCATGTTTAACAAAGTAAACCCAAGACAAAGTTTCCCTGAGCTGGAAAATACTATTAATGAATACTGGAAAGTTAATAAAACCTTTGAAAAATCAGTCGAGCAAAGGTCTGCTAAAGATAAATATGTTTTCTATGACGGTCCTCCCTTCATCACTGGAATGCCTCATTACGGCTCATTACTTCCCCGAATTGCCAAAGATGTCGTACCACGTTACTGGACGATGAATGGCAAGCGTGTCGAAAGACAATGGGGCTGGGATTGCCATGGTTTACCAATTGAAAATCGTGTGGAAAAAAATATCGGCTTGAAAAACCGTCGTGATATTGAAAAACTGGGTATTCAATCTTTTGTAGATCATTGCTATTCTTACACCAGAGAAGTGAGTGCAGAATGGAAATGGTACAAAGAAAAAATTGGTCAGTGGGTCGATTTTGATAATAGTTATAAGACCATGGACCAGGATTATATGGAATCAGTTGTCTGGATTTTTAAACAACTTTTCGAACAAGGTAAAGTATATGAAGGTACTAGAACTTCACTGTTTTGCACCCGTTGTGGTACACCGATCTCTAATTTTGAAATTGCCATGGATAATTCCTATACAGAAATGGAAGATCCAGCGGTGACTGTGAAGTTTCCAATTACTACAGCAGGCAAATTTCAAAACATGAAAATCCTCGCCTGGACTACTACACCATGGACTTTACCTGCTAATAAAGCACTTGTCCTGGATCCTGAAGAAACTTATGTGATTTTCACTAGCGCTGGTGATCCTGAAAAGAAATTCTTTTCTGACAATACAGAGAAGCTTATTGCTGCGAAGCCAAGATTAGAAGCCTTACTCAAAGATTGTCCTTATACTGTTATCGAGGAATTCTCCGGAAAGGAATTAATTGGTTTGCAATATACTCCAATTTTTAATTATTTCACCCCGGAGGCTCAGGATTTCCAAGTATACGCTTTCCCGAATATGGTAAATATGACGGAAGGTACCGGTATTGTTCACTCAGCACCAGGGTTTGGTGAAGTAGACTCAGAAATGGGGAAACATTATAAAATTCAATTTGCTTTTACTGTGAACGATGATGGTAAATTCAATGATCTGGTCAAAGATTATTCCGGAATTTATATCAAAGAAGCAGATAATCAAATTATTGAGGATTTGATCACAAATGGGAAATTATTTAAATCAGAAAGAATTACCCACCGTTATCCTTTCTGTTACCGGTGTGAAACACCATTAATCCAAAAGGCCCAACCATCATGGTTTGTCGATATCCAAAGCATGAAACCATTGTTACAAAAAAATAATGAGAATATTAGCTGGGTACCGGAACATTTGAAATACGGTCGTTTTCAAAAAGGAATTGAAACTGCACCAGACTGGTGTGTCTCCCGCACCAGATATTGGGCCTCTCCGATGCCCATCTGGCAAAAAGTTGAAAATGGAAAAATAATTGAACGCGTAGTAATCGGCTCCAGAGATGAACTCCGGGAAAAGGCTATTCAGCCAATCACCAAGGTGATCTTCGTCCGCCATGCACAATATGATACATCAGGATTGGACGGTGAACTTACTAAAGAAGGCTGGGATGAAGTGGAAGCTTTAAAACAAAAATTAGTAAATGAGAAAATTGACGTGATCTACACCTCTACTATGAAACGATCCAAGCAAACTGCTGATGAAATAGCCACTCATCTTGGCTTAGAAGTTAAAGCTATACCTGAATTTGGCTCACCAGAACAACGTGAATTATCACTATTGGCAGAAAAGGAAATCCTTTCACAAGCGAATGTACAAAGAAACCATGAGGCAACCGAAGAAATGTTACAAGAAAAATATCAACTAATTTTAACTAATATTCAAAAGCAACTTGAACAAATTCTTTCTGAAAATCAAGGAAAATTAATCTTGATAATAACACATGAAGAAGAAATCGCTTTTCTGCGTTCAATTATTGAAAAAAGAACGCTTAAAGAAACCCTAGCAATGAATGTCGATTATACAGAAGCTAAGACAATGTACTTCAATGGGACGGAAATGCTCGATTTACACCGTCCTAAAATTGATCAGATCAAAATCAAAGGAACTACAGGTGAACTTACCAGAGTGGAAGAAGTCCTGGATGTCTGGATGGACAGTGCTTCTATGCCATATGCCAGCAAACATTATCCTTTTGAAAATAAAGCTGATTTTGAAGCAAATTTCCCGGCAGATTTTGTGGTCGAATACATCGCCCAAACCAGAGCCTGGTTCTATGTAATGCATGTGATTTCTTCTGCTCTTTTTGGAACTAATTCCTTTAAAAATGTAGTCACTACAGGAGTTATGTTTGGGACTGATGGTAGAAAAATGAGCAAAAGCTATGGAAATTATCCTGACCCCAAAAAAGTGCTGGAAACCTATGGTGCTGAAGCTTTACGTCTCTACCTTATGGGCTCGAAAATCATGGTGGGAGAAGATATGAATATGGATGAAGAGGCACTGAAGGACCAGATTAAAACAATTCTGCTACCATTATGGAATAGCTACTCTTTTTTCATCACTTATGCCAATATTCATCAGTGGGAGCCAAGTGATAATCTTGCTGCAAATATAAGAGTGGGTAATCCTGATACAGCTCATATCCAATGGGATCATATTCCTTTTCAAACTTTAAATAATGAAATGGATCATTGGATTATCGCTAGACTACAACTGGCAATTAGGAATTTCAAGATAGCCATGGAAGAATATAATATTCCTACAGCGGTAAAAGAAATTCCAAAATTTATTGATGATTTATCCAAATGGTATATCCGCCGCTCTCGCGATCGTTTTGCAAGCGGTGAACAACAAACACTCGATACTTTATACTATGTGTTAGTAGAATTTATAAAATTAATTGCTCCAATAGCACCATTTGTCAGTGAAGATATTTATCAAAACCTTGTGGCCTTAAAATTGAAAAATCAGCCAGAATCAGTTCACCTCTGTGATTTTCCCCATCCAGATATCAAATTTATGGAATCATCTGAAAAGCTAATGCTGCAAATGGAAAAAGTAAGAAGTGTAGTCGCACTTGGCCAATCACTCCGTGTCCAAAATAGTTTAAAAGTCCGACAACCATTGAGTGAAGTAGAAGTTATTATGACTGTTGATCAGGATCAGGACAACAATTTAGCTGATTGGATGAAAACTTTGATTATGGCTGAATTGAATGTAAAAAAAGTTACTGAAAAACATCATGTCTCAGAACTGCAAGGATGGCTCAAAGCCAAAGATGAATCTAATAACGTAGCAATCAGTCTGGATACCAATCTTACAATTGAATTAAAACGCGAAGGTGAATACAGAGAGCTAACACGTAAGATCCAAAATCTTAGAAAGCAAAGTGGTTTAGAAATGGGAGATAAAATTATTCTCAATCTTACAGGCGGAGACCAGGAAACTTCAATTTTATTAAATTATTATAAAATAGATTTGGCTAAAGCAGTAGGAGCGACAGCTGTAAACATAGTAACTACCAAATCTGAAACTGCCAAAGAAGTGATGATAGGAGAAAAATCTATTGCCATCGAAATTCTTAAGCAGGAGTAAATGGGTATATAATTAAATTTCCTTTACCGATTCCACTTGTTGGATTATACTAAATAATACTCTTTAGATTTCGAAAATATTTTTTAGTTCTATAATAATTTTTTATGTCTGATAATCCATTTTTAGGAGGCAATGTCAAAGAACGGAAAGACATTATCACTGATTTTTTACAAACGATTGTTCTAGCATTAGCATTTAGTCTGATTTTATACCTGGTATTTTTGGTTCCCAGTGTCGTCGATGGCTCTTCCATGGAGCCCAATTTCTATGATAAAGAACTTTTATTTGCCAATAAAACAATTCAATGGCTAGGACCTACCAGCATTGGTCAGAAACTGAAATATGATTATAAGCGTGGTGATGTAATAATTTTTCAAAGTGGCGAAAGAAATCTCATTAAACGGGTAATTGCTACAGCAGGTGATACAGTTAAATTAAAAGATAATCAGGTTTTTATCAATGGTAAACTACTTGTCGAAGAATATCTGCCAGCGAATATCCAGACCGAAGTACCAGAATATGGTTTAGCTAATTTCGAAGCCAATCAAACTACCCGGGTGCCGGAAGGAACATATTTTGTCATGGGTGATAATCGAAAAGTTAGTCAGGATTCCCGTTATGCCATCGTAGGATTTGTACCACGAGCCAAAATTCGTGGAAAAGTTTTTTTCCGCTACTGGCCAATTAACCGTTTTACATTAATTGGCAGTGGAAAATATCTAGAACAATAGTAACGATTATTGGTATTTGGTGATCAAATATTAAATCAATACTTCACTGCAATAATTTAACATAATTTCCGAACACCGATCACCGGTTACCGGAAACCGAACTCTTTATGTGGAAATTTTTTAAAACCAAAAAAATCATTTTTGATTTTTTAGAAACTATTGTCATTGCTGTAGCTATCAGTGCTGTTCTCTATCTCACAATTCTTGTCCCCAATCAGGTCGAGGGTGAATCCATGGAGCCCAATTTTCATAATAATGAATTGATATTAACCAACAAAGTAGTCTCCTGGCTCGGTCCCACTGCTTTGGGTAAAAAAATTAAATATGATTATCAGCGCGGTGATGTGGTAATTCTCAGATCCAATAATAATTTTCTGATTAAACGGATCATCGCTAAAGCTGGTGATACAATTGAAATTAAAAATAATAAAGTCTATATCAATAATAATGAATTGGAAGAATCATACATTCCACTCACTACCAGAACACAATTATATTTTGCTTTTGATACCCTATTTAATGAAGGTGAAAAAATTACTGTACCAGCAGATCATTATTTTGTCATGGGTGATAATCGGGAAAACAGCAAAGATTCAAGAATGACGCAAGTAGGCTTCATCCCGAGGGATCACCTGATCGGCAAAGTTTTTTTCCGTTACTGGCCTTTAGCAGACATTGGTATTATCCACCGGGGAGACTATCAGGAGCTTAGTATCAAACAAATTAATTTAAATCAATAAAACAGCAATGGTCATAGCAATAGCCAATCAAAAAGGTGGTGTAGGAAAAACGACTTCCGCCATTAATTTAGGAGTCTTTCTCGCCAAGCTGGGGAAAAAAGTATTATTAATCGATCTGGATCCTCAGTCCAATCTGACTTCTGGCGTGTCTTCCAGTTTCAAAAGAGATGAAATAATTAAACATAAAACGATTTATGATGTTTTGAGTGCCAAAGCAAAAATTTCCGAGATTTTCCTGACGACCAAATATCCCAATCTCTTCCTGGTACCAGCCAAAATTGATTTAGCAGGAGCAGAAGTAGAATTAGTCAATGCCCTTTCGCGCGAAACTTTACTTACTCAAGAACTACAAGGTTTTCGGGAACAATTTGAATATATTTTAATTGACTGTCCTCCTTCGCTTGGACTACTCACGATCAATGCACTAACTGCCAGTGATCAAGTTTTTATCCCGGTACAGTGTGAATACTTTGCTCTAGAAGGCTTGGGACAGTTGATCAATACTATCAATCTCGTCAAAAAACGTTTAAATCAAAAGCTAGAAGTTGGTGGTGTCATTTTAACCATGTTTGATGCTAGAACCAATTTATCCAAGGATGTCACCAGAGAAGTACAAAAGTTCTTCAAGGATAAAGTCTTCAAAACCATCGTTCCACGTAATGTTCGCCTTTCCGAAGCCCCTTCCCACGGCATGGATATCTCAGAGTACGACCCTGCTTCCCAAGGCGCCTGGGCTTACGAGGAATTGGCGAAGGAAGTAATTGCCAGAGAAAAATAAAAGCTAAAAGATAGAAGTTAAAAGTTATTAGAATTAATAACAAAGCCTATAATATAAATATCTAGCGCTTAAGAATACCACTCCTACTCCATCTTTCTGAAAAAGTCGTAGTCGCCTCTTTTTAATTCACTGCTTTCGCGGTTGAACCATTTTTCAGAATTTTCTAGGAGATAAACATTCTTAATATCATTATCGATTAAAACTTTCCAGCACGGCTCACAAACCCACCAGTGACCCCAGATATAGATGTCGGCGCCTTTGATATCAATTCCTTTTTCTTGAGCCACACGAGCTGCTTTGGGCTCGGAATGATCCTTGTATGAACAGCCGGGACAATAATCATAATTACCATTAGCAATCCCGTCACGCTTGCGGTCACAACCATTTTTTTGATGATAATCATTACCATTCGCAACGACTACTACTGCTTCGCCATCTTTCACGACTGTCGCACCTATTGTTGCCCCCCACTCTTTGTCATGTTTGACCACTTCTTCCATGGCCATTTGCATGAATTTGTTTTTCATGGTGACATATTTAAATTCTTTGCCTTCTGGCAGATAGGGATACTGAATTTGTTTTGACATTTATAGAGATTAAAAACTATGATATTAGCATATCACTTAAATTTCATTTTTAGCAAATAAACTATGGCAACAGATCCCAAACAAATTAATGCCCTGTTTCAGGAACATCCGCATTTCACAGCGATTATCAATACCTTTAAACAAAGAAATATCAGCACTGTCCTGGATCTTGGCTGCAATACCGGCACTCATCTGATCCGGCTTATAGAAGAAGGATTTGCAGCCGAAGGCATTGATGACTCACCAGAAGATATTGAAATTGCCAATAAACGCTTAAATGATAAAGGCTTTGCTCCTCTAGCCAGCATCGCTGAAATCGAAGCTAAAATTCAACTCTATCCTGATGCCAGTTTTGACGCAGTGATCAGTATCAATTTTCCAAATAATAATATTTTGTCTAATCTCGGCTCTGCTTTATTAGAAATTAATCGCCTATTAAAACCTCATGGTTTATTATTCATCGTCATTCCGGCAACTAATTTAACTGAGGAAAGCTTTAAATCGACACTTAATCAGCACTTTAAAATCCTGGAATTTGCCCAGGACCAGCAACAAAACTTTATCGTCCTTGCCGAAGAAAAGTAGTTGGAGTCCCCTCAAAAATAAGTTATATTAATATGGATATAAAGATTAACGGGTTAAAAAATTAACGAGTTAGCGGGTTAACTGGTTAATAAATTCTAGTCAATATTATTATTTTTACTTTCCTACTTGATACTTGATACATGATACTTGATACTTTTTTATCTATTAACTTCTAATTATGGGACTAGGCAAAGGACTATCAGCACTAATCAGTAACGACATCATGAACGAGGTAGGACAAGCCTTTATCCCTGATTTACCAATTGAAAAAATTGTTCCCAATCCATATCAGCCCAGAATGGACATCAAGCCAGAATCACTTGTGGAACTTGCTGATTCGATCCGGGAACATGGTGTGATAGAACCGCTGATTGTCACAAAAAAAAATGAAAATACCTACGAATTGATCGCTGGAGAACGCCGTCTCAAAGCTGCCAAACTTGCAAAAATTCAAAGAGTGCCTGTAGTCGTGAAAGAAGCTTCGCAACAACAAATGCTGGAGCTGGCAATTGTAGAAAATGTACAGCGTCAAGACCTCAATCCAATTGAAGAAGCCATGGCCTTTGATCAACTCGCCAGAATGTTCAATCTCACTCATTCTCAAATTGCAAAAAAAATCGGTTATAGCCGACCGGCAGTAGTCAATAAAGTCCGCTTACTTAGCTTACCAGATGAATTAAAAAAATACCTGCTTGATCAAAAAATTGATGAGGGTCATGCCCGTGCACTTTTGGGACTGCGCTCCAGAGAAGCTATGATCACCACAGCGAAAATCATTATGCGCGATGGTTTAAGTGTTAGGGCAGTAGAAGAACTTGTCCGAAGACTAAATCAAACTGAAGGAATGGCCATGAGAAAAAGTGTAACCACAAGAATTATTGATAGTTATACACAAGAAGTAGAAAGTACCTTACAAAAAAAATATGGGGAGAAAGTAAAGTTATTTCGTTCTGTAAAAGGTGGAAAAATTGTGATTCCATTTAAAAGCGATCAGGAACTGGAAGAAATTTATAAATACCTTGTTTAGACATCAGAATACTTAAAAAGCTCAGCTACTATAGACCTTTCATTTTAAATCTGCTGAAGTTAATTTTGAATATGCATACTAGATTTAAAATTTCAGGCTATTATAGCCACAATTATTAGTTATAAGGTCTATATAAAAGTATGTAATTTGTTATCCTGATCAGAAATACAAAATATCGTCTGCCATTTCATATTAATAGTGATATAATTTAAAAATTAATCAAGATAACCAGTAATGCCCAGAGTAATAATTTCTGCAGGTCATACAGAACAAAGTCCAGGTTCTCAAGCCAATGGATTTAACGAGCATTTACTTTCCAGAAGTATTGCCAGAAAAGTATTGCCGTATATCCGTCGTAGTGGCGTGATATCGCTTTCTGTACCACCAAATTTAGACCTGGTGAAACGGTTGGAATGGGTCAATAAAACAGGCTACAACGAAACTACCAATGATGTCATTGTAGAAATACATATAAATGATGGCGGGAATCGTGGTATCGAAGTCTGGTATGAAGGACGTGGCGGAAACCCTTCACAAACTTTAGCGGAAATAGTTTTAAAAGCCACTGCCTTAGAAACCGGATTACCAGAGCAAGGTGCCAAAAGTGAATTTGAACATGAACTTGGCTCTATTGCCTTTCTACATGAATCCTTACCCATTTCTATTATTATTGAATGTGGCTACCTTGATAATGAAGAGGATGCAGCCTTTCTTAGAGAAGAAGCAAATCTGGAAAAAGCTGCCAAAGGAATTGCCAAAGGGATTTTACAATATTTAAATGTACCTTTTCAGGAAAATATTCCTGTGCCTACACCTGTAGCTGTATCTGCACCTAAACCAATAGCAGAAGCCAAAGATAAAATATCACCTGTTCGTCCGATTCAACCAGTTACCCAGACACAAATCATGTCACCTGCACCAGTGAATAACTTTCAGCCTAGTACCACACCACTCACACCAAGCAATGATAGTAATTTCAAACCATTACCAAGTAGAGAAGAACGAAAAAATGTAATTCGAAATTTATATATTAAAATTTTAGGTCGGGAACCCAATCAAAATGATTTAAACTATTTTTTAAATGTCGGAATTAAAGAAGAAGAACTGATAAAAAAGATGATTGATTCCCAAGAACATGCAGATCTGGTAAAAGCCCGTCAGGAAGTATTTGAAGCCAAAAAAAAATTTAACGACCAGAATACTGATTATCTTAGACTACAAACTAAGGCTAAAGACCAGGATACTATCCTTTACAATTTGCAACAAACCATCAATCAAAAAAATCTGGCAATTCAAACTATTCAAGCTCAACTCAATCGTGTCACCCAAGAACAACAAACCCGCGTTCTTGTTGCCAAAAAACGTGCTTCTAATTCAGCGAAATATAAAGGATCTTTCATCGACAAAGTTTTCAAGGCATTTAGTGATATCTTTGAATAAATACCAAATTCCAGATTCCGTTTTATTAAATTTCCTCACAAAAACAGTTCTTAATGTTGTATAATTCATTTTAGATATGTATTTCAGTAAATAACTGAAACTGCAAGAAAGTTAATTATTTCAATAATAGATAAATTATAAATTAAATGAATTTTGAACTCGAAAATCATTTGTCTTTAAGAGCAAAAAAATTTAAATTCTTATGGCTTAATTCGTAAGCCATTATCTATTTCCATCATAATTCTCTCTGCTAACTGAAATCATATTCAATATTTTGTATTTATTTTTATATTTCTGACAATGTTAGAGACAATAATTCTGTTGTTTCTTTCAGTAGTTGCTACTGGTGGTATCGGTACAAGTGTATTCCTTTTTTCCAATCAAAAAAAGCTAGAGCAAAAGCTGAAAGATCCAAAATTTCTCGATCTCACAGAAGACGAGGCGATTAAAAAAGCAAGTATTAAAGCCCAAAATATTATCTTGGAGGCTGAAAAAGATGCTAGCTTGATAAAAGAAAAAACGCTTACTCATGCCAGAGAAACTAGAAAAGAGCTAGATGAACTGGAAGATCGGCTAGAAAAAAGAGAAAAAGAAATGATTCAACGATCCAAAATCATTGACCAAAGATTTGATCAAATTGAATCTAAAGAAAAAGCTTTGGAACAAGCAAAAAAGGACGTGAAAGTTGCCCGAAATAAAATTGCTGAGGAACTCGAAACAATTTCACAATTATCCCGTGAAGAGGCCCGTAAAAAGCTTATGGAGGAAACTGAAACTGAACTCAGTGGTCACATTGCCAAAAAAATCAAGGAAGCTGAATATAAAATTCAATCTGAATCTGATGACCGTGCCCGTGAAATTTTGATAGATGTGATGCAAAAAAGTGCAACTGATTATGTAGCAGAATCTACTTCTACCACTATTGATATTGATAATGAAGAATTAAAAGGAAAAATTATTGGTAAAGAAGGTAGAAATATTCGTACTTTTGAAAGACTCACTGGTGTAGATATCATCGTCGATGAAGCACCAAACCAGGTTTCACTTTCCGGATTTGATCCAATTCGTCGTGAAGTAGCAGCACTTTCCCTCCAAAAACTTTTGAAAGATGGCCGGGTACACCCGGGAAGCATTGAACAAACTGTGAAAACTATTAAAAATGACCTGGCCCGTGAAATCCGAAAAACTGGAGAAAAACTCGCTTATGATACAGGTTTTAGTGATTTACCTCCAGAGATTATTAAACTGCTTGGTCGTTTCAAATACCGCTTCAGTTATGGCCAAAATCTGATCAAGCATTCACTGGAAATGGTAAATCTAGGAGCCCAATTAGCTTCAGAAGTTGGTGCTGATGTGAATTTCACTAAGAAAGCCTGTCTGCTTCATGATATCGGTAAAGTACTAACTCACGAAATCGAAGGTAAACCACATCACCACATTTCCGGTGATATTATCCGTAAATATCTGAAAGATGAAAAACTTGCTAATGCAGTAGAAGCACACCATGGCGATATTGAACCGAAATCTTTGGAAGCAATTGTAGTACAAATTGCCGATGCCATTTCTGGCGCCCGACCAGGAGCCCGGAAAGATAATTACGAAGACTATGTAAAAAGAATTAAAGCTCTGGAAGACATTGCTACTCAATATGAATCTGTAAAAGAAGCTTATGCCATTCATGCCGGTCGTGAAGTGAGAGTGATCTTTAAACCAGAAGCAATTAGTGATGATGAGGTGATAGTTCTGGCACAAAAGATTGCTAAAGAAATTGAGGATACACAGTCATACCCTGGTTCAGTCAAAGTGACAGCGATACGTGAATTTCGCACGGCAGCTGAGGCAAAATAGTTAAGACGGTGTCCGGTAATCGGTGATCGGAGGAGAATTTTTAAACTGATTTTTAATGAAAGACCAGCAAGTTGCAATTCAAAAAAAACGGAAAGGGAGTCATTTGGATGTGGTTTTGAACCAGCCAGTGGAACCCTTTCCTTCCAGTTTTGACCAATATCGTATTCCTTATACTGCCCTTCCGGAAATTAATTATAGCGATGTAGATACTACTTGCTCATTCCTGGGTAGACATCTCCATCTTCCCTTTATGATTTCCTCCATGACTGGTGGAATTACTAAAGGTCAAGCCATCAATATTCAACTTGCTCAAGCAGCAGAAACTTGTAAGGTGGCAATGGCACTAGGCTCAATGCGCATCCTTTTAGACCGACCTGATCTTGCCACTACTTTTCAAATTCGTAAATATTGTCCCAGTGTCCCTCTAGTTGCTAATTTAGGCTTAGTACAACTCAATCATGGAATTGGTGCAGATGAAATTAATAAACTTCTCGATCTAGTTGAAGCTGATGCCATCTTCCTACATATCAATCCCCTACAAGAAGCAATTCAATCAGAAGGCGATACCAATTTTGAGCAATTAATTCCTAAGCTTGCCAAGTTGATCAATAAAATTAATAAGCCAGTCCTTGTCAAAGAAGTTGGTACAGGACTTGACCTGAAAACTATTAAAAGACTTGCTGAAATCGGTGTGAAATGGTTTGATGTTTCCGGCCAGGGTGGTACAAATTGGGCACTGGTCGAAGGAGCGAGACGTAACGATAAATTAGGTAGCATTTTTCAGGAAGTGGGCATTCCTACCGATGAAGCACTGATCGCGGCTACTCAAGTAAAAGGAATTAATCTGATTGCTGGTGGGGGAATTCGTAATGGTCTTCACATTTTCAAAGCACTGGCATTAGGTGCCAATCTTACAACTGCAGCAAGACCAGTATTACTCAGCGCTATTAAAGACACTGAATCCGCTATCAAATATATCGATCAGTTAAAGCACGAATTGCAAATTGCAATGTTCGTAACTGGCTGTAAAAATTTTGAGAAAATAAAACAAATCCAATTAAAAAAAATTATATTATCAAATTTATTATAGTAATGCCTGGAGTAAACACTACTGATTCTCAGGAAGAACAGTTAACTGAGGTAGATCAAGATAATAATGTAATCAGTCCAATTTTAAGGGGTATAGCTCATCATAGCTCGGATAAATATTATCGTACGATCTTTATCATAGTCAAAAATCAAGCTGGTAAAATCTTAATTCAAAAACGAAGTGCTTCCAAAGATTTATACCCTAATTATTGGGATTTAAGCGTTGGTGGGCATGTAAATTTTGGCGTTAGTTATCCAGAAACGGCTATCAGAGAGCTTCAAGAAGAATTAGGCATCACTACATCACCCGAAAAACTTAAATTTTTAGACCAAGTTTTTAGTGACATTACCTTTATCAAACGAATTCTTCCATGTCTTTGAATATAATTTACAGCCAGAGGATCAAATTAAAATAGCGAGTGATGAAATAAATTCTATTAAGTGGATTTCTTTAGCTGAACTCAAAAAATCAATACAGGAAAAAACCTTGAAGTGGTATGAAAGACCTTTGCAAGTAATCGCAGCAATTTATCCTTAACTTCTCTTTTGAGCAATTATTTTCTGAATTTCTACCCCATCATTTACACTGGAAAACTTAGAGAAATCCTTTGTTTTTAAAGCATTTAAATACTCTGCCCAGAAATATTTCATACCGGTTCGGAAAAAGTTATTTTCTGTATTTTGTGCCGGGAATTGATCAGTAAAAGTTAACGCTTCAAAGGAATCACCATTATTGGTAAAACGAAAACCTGTTTCCTGATTGTAAAATACTGCTGCTTTTGTTCCCTGTACTTCAATGGTAAAACCTTTATAAGCAAAACCTCTAGTACCGTTCACTAGCGAAATTAAGGTATTTCCCGAACGGGCAGCAATAACAAATTGATCTTCAGCTGTCACCTTTTGCATTATTCCAGAATGATCTTTCACTTCATTTACTACAATATTTGCTTTGAGCGAAACATCTTCCCAATTAGTGTTTTCCAGCCAAAATCTCGTTAGATCAATAAGATGACTGCCCATTAGTTGTAACTGACCACCACCATGCTGCAGCTGATTCATCCAGCTAAAATATTCGTCAGATTTTCGTGTCATAATAATATTGATCATCGCCACTTCACCCAAAGTACCAGCAGTAATCATCTTTTGAATTTTATTGAGAATCGGATGAAAACGTAGCTGATGATGAATAACAATAGGGAATTTACTTGTTTGAGATAACATTACAAGCGCTTGAGCATCTGAAACATTTGGTGCACTTGGTTTTTCCAGTACTATATATTTACCTTGAGAAACTGCTTGCGAAACAACCTGTAAATGAAGATCGTTTGGCAATGCAATTAACACAATATCGATCTCCTGATCATTAATTACCTCAGAGTAATTAGTCAACCAATTGGGAATTCCTAATGACTTGGCAATTGCTTCAGTTTTTTCAGAATTTTTACCACAAATTGTCTTGACGACAAAATCAGGAAATAGCTTGAGCGCCTCAGCATGTGCTTTGCCAATACCAGTACCAAGAATTGCGATGTTATAAGACATGAGAATAAATAACTTTTTTAAAAATTCACTTTCCCTCCGGAATCTGGTGCGACCTGAATCAAATAAGTTTGCTCTGGCTTCAGTAAATAGTCAATTCCATAAATGTTTGTATCTTGATAAACAACTGAATTTTGCATTCGATTATCAAAACTATTCAAACTAATACAGTTAACGTTCTGATCCAGACAAGCTTGTAACAAAGAATAGCTACTATAATGTTTTTGTTGAATCAAGTCGTTGGTTAATGCCACAAAATTCCAGCCTGGATTTAATAAAAATTCAGCAGGACTACTCTTGAGGTAATCTTCTAAAAATGGATAGGTTACCGAACTACTTGCTCTTATGAAATATGTATTACCTGCTATTAATAGACTGTCTGTGCCAAAAAACTGATTGGACTTTAAAGTAGCAATCTGCCATGTTTGACCCTCATACATTGCCATCTCATACTTATCATTCACTGGTAATGCTCGTAAAAAAGATGAAGTTGTTGTATAAGAATCAACCATCACTGTAAAAGCAGTCCATTCAGGCCGGATATTTAAATATTGAATTGCTTTCGTCTTTACTGTATCTGAGCTTAATGAATAGCCATACAAGAAAGGCTCATCACTATCTTTCATTTGATTTGCATTTACATCAAGAAATGCTAAAGGTTGATTTGCATCCTCTACAAGCAATAATTGATCGTTGATTGCTTGATTTGAATTAACGATACTGTATACTCCCTTCAAGTCAGGAGTAAAATCTTTCAAATTAGTAGGAATCTGTGTATCCACTTGTGTGAGTTTTGATAATTCTGGCTTTTGTGAAATTTCTTGACAGCTGGTTTGATTAGCTCCAAACAGTTCATCAGGATTGAAAAGACAATCTGACTGTAATGTAGTAGCATCATGACCTGCTTTTGTAGAATTTATACAAGCAGCATCTGCTGCACGCACCTCAAAGTGGAGATACGGAGAAGCTGCAGCGCCAGTCTGTCCTTGATGCCCAATTTGATCGCCTGCATTCACTTGCTGACCATTTTTTACAATGACATCTTGTAAATGAGCGTAATATGTATACTTTTTCAGATCAGGATGATAAATAATTACTAAATTTCCATAATTCAATTGAAAAATCTGATCACTTAAACCGAGACTTATTGGAATAGTATATTGACCATTTTCGTCAATTGCCCATTTAATGTCGCGGACATAAGTAACAATTCCTGCGTATGATGCCAAAACTGAATTGTTTTCGCATTTTGAAATGATATCCACACCTGTATGAAGCACTTTTTCCTCAACTTTTTGACAGACATTAAATAATTGAAAAGCTTGATTACAACCCGGATTTGTCAATTTTGAACTAATCGCTGCAAGACTAGTTGCTTGATTAACTACAGGGATAGGCAAATACGAACGGATATTTGCTTTATTAATTGTCTCAGAAAGGTTAACTTCTTTTAGATTATATGTATTACTACTACTATCATAATTACTTTTATCCAAGTTAATATGTTGTTGATAAATATTTCCAAGATCAATTTTGTTCACTCCACCAAGTAATTTAATATTTATAATATTTACTTGAGCACTATCATACGGTATCTTCAATTCTTGATCGACAATTGCCAAACACTCTACTAAAGAATTTTCGCACCTGGGTAACGAAATTACTTTTTTGTAATTTCCTGAAGCAATTTCAATAAAATAAGGATAATTACTATCTTGGTAATTTAATAAATCCTGAGGTTGATATTTGACTTGGGCCAAAGATAGACTCGCTGTGGTAGTAGTATTGGAATTAATTATTAAATCTGTTTTACACTTAGATTGAGATTCTAAATAATCAACTTTAATAATTTTATTCCATTGACTAGCAGTGCAAGCAGGATTGCCTAAATCAGGTGCATACAAAACTGAATTATGCATTTGAGCGTCAGTATAACGAACGATAACACTAATGTAATAATTTCCAGGTTGAATATTTTTACTAATGGTTCCACTAAATTTAACCTTTAGTTCTAGCAAGCCATTACCTACAGCATACTGTTTAATTTCAGTAGGTTTTAATTGATATACAAGACCCGACTTATTTAAATTTTGACAAATTGTCCCATCACTATAACTTGCAGAACTTTTATTAATTAATACGAAAGAAATATCATCTTTAGTAAAATCTGCTGTCTCAGGAATTATTACACTTGTAGATATCGAAGTTAAATCTCCCACTCTAGTATAATTATCTATAGCGAACCCTTTACAACCTCCTGACTTAGGCAATTGAATACAGATTCCTAAGGGCGAATAATCACAAACAGTTGGTTTAGGACATGCCAAGCCTGCACAAGTCGACGGAGTAACACAGATATTCTTTCCTCCAATTCCATTAATATCACAGGTAGGTTTCACAGTAGACCTAGCTGTTGGAATAGTTGTATTGCAATAATTATACCCACCAGTATCATTATATGGAATACACAGCGTGGGTCTGACTGTAGGTATAATTGTACAATTATTACTCGCACCAGGGTTATAAGTGGGAATACACACCGTAGACCTAGGTGTTGGAATAATTGTACAAGTATTATAATTATTAGGATAGTAAGTGGGAACACACACTGTGGGTTGCGATGTTGGCATCTTGGTAGTACAAGGAATTCTACCGCCTGACGGGAGTGATGTCCAACATGTAGTAGGAGTAGGTTTTGAAACAGACTTTGTATTTGTCGGTCTTGGACTTGAATAAACAGATTTCGTAACTGTAGGTTTTGGAGTTAAATATGGATCATATCTTGTAACCGAGGGTAATGGTTTTGTCACAGATGGTCTAGGAGAATTTGGGATATTTACTGTGGGGCTAACTTTTATATTTCCGATATCACAACCGCAAGTAAAAGATTGTTGGCAGGAAAGACATTGATCTGTATATGTATAATGCCCTGCAGGATTATTCTGATTATTTTGAATACAAGTAGCCTGACATTTGGCAATATCACAATTACATGGTTGCCAAGCTCTAGGTGAACAATTAAGAAAACAGGAAGTACCACCGGAATTAATTGTATCTTGAAAACATTTAAATACACCTGATTGGTTCTTAAGACAGCTCCACATCGATCCTTCTCCTGGATTACCAAATGCATTACAATCTTTACCACTATTACAACTTCCCGAACAGCTATATGTAGTCTCAATTGAACTAGTAGAAGCTAAATTACCAGAATTCAATGCCTTCAATGCTTCTGTCACAGTAAGAAGAATCTTTGTTTCTCCAGTTTCTGCTAATAAATTCAATTGTGGGGTCACGCTATTTTCAAGTGATAATAAATCTGTCGTATCTGGTTTCAGAATTGTTTTAACTTCAGAAAAATTTTTCTCATGCTGTAAAATTATTTTATATGCTTGCTCGCCTTCTGTAACTGGATTATCCAAAACCCAGTTTTTTTCTGAATTTACCAAAACTGCAGCAATATCTTGAGAAATATTCTGATCAGATATCAAAAAAACAATTGCATCATTTGCATTAAAGTTATCCGAAGTATTCACATTGCCATAAAGGGGCACAGGCGTTTTGAAATCAGCTGATACTACCTTAGTTTTGAAAGTGATTTTACCAGAATTGGCTAGTGCAGTTTTTTTACCGCCATAAAAAATTGTATATTCCGTATCAGGATTTAAATTTTTTAAAGTGACAAAATGAGTATATCGCTTTGTCTGACTATTAATCTGATCACGATCATCAATCATTGGATGTGAAACTACTGCCTGAAAAATATTTAAATCATTTTTACTTCTAAGTATCACTTCTGAATTACTTGCCTTTTCTGTAACCCAAGTGATAGTTACACCATTACTACTTAAGTTAGCAATCTTTGAATCTACGATTTTACCCTGAGGAATAATTGATAAAACCAAAAGCAGAGAAAAAAAAGCAACAGACCCAAGAAAAATAAAACCTAGTGAAATTAAAATCTTTTTTCTATTGATAAAACCAGGATGAATTGCTACATCTCTCGTTGAGTAGTGTAATTTGATTTTCAAAATAGCCAAATTTATTCGCTTTTTTAAAGTTTGCAAAATAGTCATGCTAAGTTTGTAATATAATTAGGAAGTATTTTTTAACAATAATATAAACTGCGAATGACTGCAATAGTCTTGGAATCATATTATAGAATATTATCAAAAAAATTATCTTGCTATGCTTTTTAAAATCATATTTTTGAAACTATTTTTAGTTATTTTACGTCAATGTTAATAACAAACCATGCAAAATTCAGAATTTGAACAGATTTACAAACAAAATTTAGCGAAGATTTATCGCTTTGCATATATGAGGCTAAATAATAGGCAGGAGGCTGAAGATATTTCAGCTGAAGTCTTTACCGCCTTATTTAAATTTGGAAAACTTGAGGAAATCAGAAACATCTCAGCGTGGCTTTTTATTAAAACTAGAAGCTTGATCATTAACAAATATCGCTCAAAAGCCGCCAAGATAAATCAACTTGATGCTGGCGTAGATCCGAATGAAATAAATGAAGAAATCAAACTTGAAGATACTATGATTGATTCATTATTACTTGAGATGATAAAAAATCATTTATTAAGCTTAGATTCTGAGAGTAAAGAAATCATTGATCTAAAAGTCTGGGAAGAAAAAACTTTTCTGGAAATTAGCGAAATTCTTGAAACTAATGAAAACTCAGTTAAATCAAAATATTATCGTGGTATTGCTGAAATAAAGAAAAAACTTATCCAAGAAAAACAAATACAACTTGTTGCAGCAATTACTCTTAGTTTTGTTTTTACTGCTTTAACTCAACTAAAAAATAGTAGCGAATTGACAATCAATTCGCAATTTTATAGCTCTTTATTAAATAATTTTAATTTATCAAATGTACAATCAATGGAAAATATCAATCCAGGGTTAAACTCAACTATAAACCCAATCAATCCCACTGTCGCCGTTTCCACTCTCACCAAAGCAGTTATTGGAATTGGCATGACAGGAGCTGTCGTGGTCACAGGGATCGTAGGGGCATTGTTCGTGAATACTAAACGCGATGATGCAGTGACCAAACCAGAACCTACTATCTCTGTATCTCAAAAACCAGGGTCCACAATATTTCCAACTGCAACAATCACCCCTACTCAAATAGCAACGATTATTCCTACTAGTGCTACTAAACTACTTACCTTTACAACAGGTAATGGCAATGCAGGCCTGCCAGTAAAGAATTGGGAGATTACCGTCCCGAATGCAGTCACGGCTCAAACAAGTAATGCAGGAGTGAAATTCAGTGGTAACGAATTTACATTAAATATTGATGCCATCACCGAGACTGAAATTGGAAGCTTTAAAGAAGCCAAAATCCTTGCTACATCGACCTTCTCTTCATTAAGCCGTCACCGCGCCGATGACTGGAATGGCAAAGCAAATTATTATTACAGCCCGGCCACAGGCTCAGATTATCAAAGTACAGGTACCTGTAGCAGTTACGGAGTCCAAGTTGCTGCACCTTGTGGAGCTTACGGTATCCGTTCTGATAACTCAATTATCAACGTTGTTTGCTGGACAAATACAGCTGGAGATACACAAGCTCTAAGCGCTTGTGATGCAATGGTTAGCAGCGTTGTTAAAAAATAATTTCAGCTTTAAAATAAATTAGATCCGGTAATTAGTTTATGATAATTAAACTAACTACCGGATTTTTGTTTATCAGCAAATTTAAGCTACAAAAGATCAATTTCTGCTATAATTTTGGTAATTAACTTTTTTCCCATGGACAAAAAGACTAAATATATTCATTCCGGAGAAGAACTTATTTCCGGAGTTAAGCCGATTTCTTTCCCAATATATCTTACCAGTGCCTTTTCTTATGATTCTCTCGAAGAAATGGCTGATGCATCTCAGGATTTATTAAAATATCGTTATAGCAGAAAAAGTAACCCTACAGCCCGAGCCCTAGAGAAAAAAATGGCTGATCTGGAAGGTACAGAAGATGGTATTACCTTTTCTACAGGCATGTCTGCAATTTCATCAACCCTTTTATCTCTTTTGAAAGCTGGAGACGAAATTATCGCTTTACGAGATCTTTATGGTGGTACCTTTGAATTACTCACTAATCTTTTAACTAAGCTTGGAATCAAAGTAACGCTTATTAATACAGAAGATCTTCCTAAACTCGAACAATATTTAAATCCCAATACAAAAATCCTCTTTATTGAATCACCCACCAACCCGATGCTGAAAATTGTAAATATCAAAGAAACTGTAGAGATAGCTCATAATCATAATGTCATTGTTTGTATGGATAATAGTCTTGCATCATTAGTAAATCAAACACCTCATGATTTTGGAGTTGATATAGTAATTTACTCTACCACTAAGCACATCTCAGGCCATAATGATGTCATGGGTGGAATAGTACTGGCTAATAAAGAAATTTGCTCTAAACTGAGACAATTAAGAGTAGTGTTGGGAGGGATCATGACACCACTTGATGCTTGGCTTACTCTTCGTAGTATCAAAACCGTCTCTATCCGTGTCCTTGAAGAAAACTCTAACGCTCTAAAGATCGCTCAGATGTTACAACAATGTGAAGGAATCGCACAGGTAATTTATCCTGGCCTACCATCACATCCTCAATATCAATTAGCACAAGAGCAGATGACTGGTTTTGGAACAATTATCACCTTTTCTTTAAAGCCAACAGTTAATATAAGCACTTTTTTCAAGAAGCTTAAAATTCTCAAAATTGCAGTTGGTCTTGGTGGAGTAGAATCTTTAATTGAACCAGTCTCATTAGGCGTCTTGGCAAATATTTCCACATCAGGTACAAGAGAAAATGAAATGCAATTCATTAGAATTTCAGTTGGCTTAGAAAGCCCAGATGATATTTTCAATGATGTCGCACAAGCATTAACATGAAGCAAATCTATCAAGACCTCTGGACTCTTGCCAAACCATACTATCAAAAAGGACAGGAAATGGATCTAGCGCATATTGAATGGATGTTAAACGTTGCTGAAGATATCATTAAAAACGAAAATCTCGCTGAGAGTATTTTTTTACCTTTAATAATCCTGCATGATCTTGGTTACTCCCAAATTCCGGATGACAATCCTTTTCAGCTTGATCTCCGAAAAGCTCATTTGGAAAAAGGAGCTAAACTAGCAGGTAAATTATTAAAAAAAATTAATTATCCGGAAGCAAAAATTAAAATTATCACAAATTACATAGCGATTCATGACAATTGGGCATTTGGAGAGCATGAATTATTTATTAACGATCGCATCTTAGGAGTTTTCAGCGATCTTGATTTCGTCTGGATGGCTTCAGAGCAAGGTTTTCTAGCATTACGAAAAATCTTAAATAAATCTACACCAGAAATGATTTCATATTTAAAAACCAATGAAAAGTTAACTAATCGCCCTTTTAGTTCTGTAGCGACTAAAGAACTTTTTGAAAGCTTACTCCAAAATAGAGCTAGAGAATATTAAATTAATTTTCCACTACCCCTTCAATGTTAATTTTATTGAAACATTTTCTAATGTGGTGTGTTGTATTTATTATTAATTGAATTAATATATGGATCCTTTTCAAATAGCTTATACATTAATGCTAAATAAAATATATAGCTTTTTTGTCCGAAAACTTGATAATAAAACAATTTCTGAGGATTTAACTAGCAAAGTTTTTGAAAGCTGCTTCAAAGCATATCAAAAGAATCTCGATGATCAAAAGCTCACCTCACAATACATTTTTACAATCGCCAAAAATACTCTTAAAAATTATTTTCGTGACCATAAAAATGAATTTAACCTGGATCAAATCGAAAACAAAATTTCAGACAACGAATCAATTAACATTGATCAGGCCCTAGATCAAAAAATTATGGTAAATCAAATTAGATTGGCAGTGGAGAAGCTAACGGCAATAGAACGTGATGTCCTCAATTTACGATACTTTGCAGATTTAAAATATCATGAAATTTCACAAATACTAAATATTACACCTACATATGTACGAGTAGTTCATCATCGTGCAATTATTAATTTATCTAAATTTTTCCCAAAATGAATCCAAATTCTATCCAAACAAACCTCAATTCAATTAAAAAAGAAACACATATTTTATCTAAAAGTAAAAGCAAGGTACTTTATTCAACAATTACTAGACAAGACAAAAGTAAATTACATTTAGTTCTTCATAATTTAAATTTCAATCTTAAATTTATTGCCATTATAATTTTCTTCATACTATGTATCACAGGCACAAAGGTATTATCCGGGAAAATAACTCGTGAAAATGATCGGGAAATAATTGCCTCCATCATCAAGGCTAACCCTTTTATAATTAATAAGGCTTTTGCTCTAGAAAATAAGCAAAATTATAATACGATTTTTCGAAAAATTGATAGTGAAAATGGGCCTAAATATCAAAATTGCTTTGGATATCCAGCCTATGCAGCTAGTAATGAAGTATGGTTTTTTATGAAATCGCAACAATATGAATACGTGAGTTCCCAATTTGATTCAAAGGGGAAATTAACAAATTATCATCAGGAGACTGAAAGTGATATTTGGGAATATCAAGGAGGTGATTACATTGCAAAACTACCCAGTAATTCAACTATTCTTGGCGCAGGTGATAGTGAAGTCATAAATTATTACCAAGAAAATGGCAAAATTAAACATCTAAAAGTGGCAGGAAAAAAAATTATTGAATTTCAACTTATTGAGAAAGAATACTGTCAATCACAACAAGATGCTTTACTAATAATTCAAGTTGATCCTGAATCGAATTTAGTATTTCAGACAAAATATTATTTAAATAATGAACTTGCCTCAAATCTAATCGAAATTCAAAATATCAATCAGGAGCTTCTGACGCTTGATCCAGCTACTATTGCAAATAAAAAGCAATTGCCTGATGCCATATCCAGTTTACCTCAAAAAGAAATTTCAACCAATGAGCAAGAAATTACATTGGAAATGCAACAAAATGCTGCTCTAAACTTAACACAACAAAAAAATATACCTATTCTAATTCCAAATATTTCAGATATTCAATTATTTAATGTTACTTCTTTAAAAATATTAGATAATCAATATCCGCCATATACAGATATCAACTTTTACAGTAAGAATGAAGAAGGAGAACTACGTTTTCAAAGAATGAATGAACTACTGAATTACTCATCTCCTGGCTATTTTGAACTAACTTATCTTTCTGCTAAACAAATCTCTGACAATAGCTATAATTATAATTTAAAAATCGGTGTCGCTGATGAAAATGTAGGTTCTTTAGCTCTTATGGTCCAATTTCTCTCTGTTTCAAGTTATGACACATTTCGTCATACAGGAAATGAAGATATCATTATTAATAATGAAGTAACTCAAGCCTCAAAATATGTTTTAAATAAGAGTAAAGATGCTATATCAGAAGAAAACTATTCCAAAGAATTGTATGTAATTACATATCATAATTTCAAATATATTATTATTAAAGATTTTTCAATAAATGATACAAAATTAAATTTTACAATGCTTGATCCAGTTACTAATTTTTCAAAAATTAAAACTTATTTCAACTCGCAATACGCCAAATAGTAAGCTTTATCTAGATTATTTGACTTGATAATTTTAAACTAAATTCTGAACTTGTATTTGATATTGACATTAACTGCATAGTCATAATATGCTAAGTTAAATTAATCTAGGAAATAATATCAACATGAAAAACTTTAAAACTGGCGTCTATGAGCACTGGAAAGGAAAAAAATATTTAATATTAGGCATGGCCAAGCACTCTGAAACGCTTGAGGATATGGTGGTTTATGTTTCGCTTCATGATACAGATCGCACGCCACAACATCTCTGGGTGAGACCATTTCCAGAATTTGATCGCTACAAAGTCAAGGATGGAAAAAAAGTAAAAGCTTTTAAATATATTGGCGGATATTGAGAACAAAGATCGAATCTCGAATTTCGAGTATTGGGAAATAATTACTGGAATTCAAATATCTTGGCTTAATATCAAAAACGGGGGTCTAGTTTGACAGAATTTCTTCAATTATCTT
>JBAXHO010000021.1:0-27081 GCA_037138855.1 bacterium | reverse complement strand
TTATCGGTTGCTAAAATATAAGTTTTTACTAAATTAGAATGAAAATGCCCTGTAAATACTTGACATCTCTCAGAATATTATGTATCTTTAAAATATCGTTATCATTAAATTATAACGAATTGCATAATTACCTATATTTAAAACTGCCAAAAATGAATATCTTATGTTGTAATTAAAGCCATTCCGCGATTTTGTACTTCGCTGTACTGGCTTTTTTTTATAACAGAGAATTTATTTAACAATATCATTATTAAATATAGTTAATTAATTTAACCAAATATTCAATAACAGATTGCACTCTGTTATAAAATAATTATTTTTTACTGAGTTAAATTTATGAAAAGTTTTAAAAATAAGAGCTTTCGTGCTTTATCGTTAGTTCTTGCTATTTCCCTCTTCACTTACGGTTTTACATTAGCACTAAATTTCCCGGTAAAAGCGGCTCCGCTTATCACTGTTGCTGCTAGTGCAAGTCCTATTACAGCCTCTACTTTATCAGTAGTGACCCTCACATTTACTCCGGTTACAGCTATTACAACAGGTTCTATCGTAGAAGTAACCTATGATACTGGATTTACTGGTGGTGCTGCCTTGGTTGATCCTGATATTGCTGTCGCAGCTACAAATTATACTTCTTCTGTTGAGTCTGCTTTTGCAGCAGGATATTTTAAATCCACAATTACAGCGAGTGCTCCAATTACAACTGTAGTTACAATAACAATTGGATCAACAAATAAATTAACAAATCCCGCTTTCGGAAATTATGGCTGGGGAGTGACAGTAGATGTAGGTGGAGCAGGAACGACATATGATTACGGTGCTGGTTTATCATACATTGCTAGTGAAAATATAATTAATGTGACTGCTCAAGTTCCTCCAGTAATTGATATGGAGTTATATACAACAACAACTGATACACTAATGCCAAATACCGCCCCTCAAAATTTATGTAATTTAGGTGTCTTATCTATTAACGCTGTAAAAACTTGTGTTTATGATATCGGTTATGCCACAAATAATATTACAGGTCTTACAGTCAAAGCTATCAGAAATGGAGCTTTAACAGATGGCTCAGCGCATAATATTACTGATGTGGCAGATGGCACTGTGACAGCTGGTTCTTCAGAATATGGTTTTCGAGTGACTACTATTGGGACAGGATGTGGTGCTACTGCAGCCAGTACATATGGATCAAGTGATATGGCTGTGCCTGCAGCAGCTACAACGATTTTCTCATCAAATACAATTTGTAACGGAACAACAGCTGGACAGGCTAGTAAACGAACAATAATAACACATAAAGCTTCGATGGATGCTGCGACTTATGTAGGAGCATATACGCAGACAGTTACCTGGACTGCTTTTACCAATTAATTGAAATATTGATTGGCACTGAAAAGTTAGTTTATTAATAGCGGTTGGATTTTGTTGGAAGTAAGATTTTTATTAAATTCATTTTTTTTTAATGTTCAAATATAATAAATATTTTGTGAGCTCAAGCTTAAAATTATTAAATTTTTTTGTTGCTTTAAATATATTTGTTTATAGCATAGCTCAATTTGTAATTATCCCTGTAAAAGCAGCTAGTATTCCAACAGTAGCTGTTGGCTTGACCCCTACTACAGCATCAGTTACTACTACAGCAGTTTTAACTTTTACAGCTGTAACTGCAATCACTACTGGAACTATTTTAGAAGTCACTTATGATACAGGATTTACAGGTGGAGCTGCTTTAACTGATGCGGATATTACTGTAACAGGTACTAATATTACTGGAAGTACTGAAACTCTTATGGCTGCAGGTTATTTCAAATCTACTATTGCTGCATCATCTACAGTTACTACTGGAACTGTTGTTACAATTACTGTTGGTGGAACTAATAAATTAACTAATCCAGTAGCAGGTAACTATGGCTGGGGTGTCACAGCAGACATTGGAGCTGCAGGAACGACATTTGATTATGGTGCAGGTTTGGCATATGTGGCTTTAGAAAATGTAGTTAATGTGAAAGCATTGGTACCGGCAATTATTGATCTTGAATTATATCAGGCTGGTGTAGATACTTTATTAGTGAATACCAGTCCTCAAAATCGTTGTAATCTCGGCTTATTGGCACTTAATATTGTTAAAACCTGTCTTTACGATGTAGCTTTTGGTACCAATAATGGTACAGGGCTTACAGTCAAAGCTGTAAGGAATGGAGCTTTAACAGATGGCTCTGCGCATAATATTACTGATGTAGCAGATGGTGCTGTCACTGCCGGATCACAGGAATATGGTTTTCGGGTAACAGATGCTGGAACAGGTTGTGGAGCCACAGCACAAAGTACTTATGCTTCAAGTGATATGGCTGTTCCTGCTTCTGCTACTAGCATTGTTTCTTCCAATACTATTTGTAATGGTACAGCTTCCGGACAAACAGCTGCCCGATTTGAAATCACTCATAAAGCTGCCATGGATGGTTCCACTTATGTTGGCTCTTATACTCAGACAGTTACCTGGACAGCCTTTACCAATTAAATAAAAAATTCTTCCGAATCCTCGACAGTTGACCCTTTTTTCTGTAAACTTAACTATTATTTATATTATTATATTGATATGTTTAAAAGGCTTTCATTCTTCTTGGGAACGGTAATTGTATTTATCATTTTAGTTAATTATAAGGTAAAAGCTTTTCCTATTGGACCAGACAAATATTTTATTGATTTATCTGTAGGTAAAGAAAAACAAGAATCATTATTTCTTTATGGAAGGGATGATTTAAATGCACCAGTTACTGTTTTTCTTTATCCAGCTGAAATGCAGAAATTAGGCGAAGACAATGATCGTAAATTTTCAATTCCCAGTTCAAATGATAAAGCAAGTATTGCCAATTGGATTCGTTTAAATAAGACTGAAGTTACTATAAAACCAGGTGAAACGATTGAAGTAAAATGGACGATAGCACCAAGTGGTTTAGCTAAATGCGGAACTAATTTAGGTGCGATTATTGTCTCGGATAAGGCTCCGGATAGTAATAATAGTATACAATCCGTTGAAGTAAGTATCACTTCTCAAGTTGTCAGTCAAATACATCTAAATATCATCGCCGATGAAAAGGGAAACTGTATAAATAATGGAACTACATTGAGGCTTGTTCAGTTTAATTTGGTTAAATCCTGGCCAATTTTTACTATGGACGAAGCAGTGAAATTTGAAACCAAACTTGAAAATTATGGTGATTATATGGCAATAGACCCTGAAGGATATATTTCATTAGTAGGAATAAATCAGAAAAATAATTTACCATTTAATCAAGAGCAGCTTGATATTTATCCAAATACAATTCGCAGATTTGAGACAATCTATACAACTAATTTTCCTGTGGAGGGTAATTTTTTCCAGAAGTTATTGTATGAAATCAGAAATTTTAAAATTGGAAAATATGAAGCAAAACTTGGAGTATCCAAAAATGTGCAGCCGGCAATTCAGGCAAGCGTAACATATTGGGTTTTCCCTTGGAGAACGATTCTTTTAGCATTGGTTATTCTTTGGATTTTCAGTATAATAATAATTTGGAAAAATAAACGAAAGAGATATTAATGATCGAGCAAATTTTTCAACTATTTACCGATGGTGGATCGAGGGGGAATCCGGGGCTAGCTGCTTCAGCTTGTTTATTATTTGATGCCACTGGTAAAACAATTGCTTTAGCTGGGCAATATTTAGGAATTGCTACAAACAATCAGGCAGAATATCAGGCACTCTTGATCGGTATTAAACTTGCTAAAAAACATGGTGTAAAAACATTAGATATTTTTATGGATAGTGAGTTGATTATCAAACAATTTCTTGGTGAGTATAAAATCAAGGACGCCAACTTGAAACAGATTAAGGATAAAGTAGATTTCGAAATTCTTGGAAATTTGAATGTCAAATTTCATCATATTCCCAGAAAAGAAAATTATTTAGCAGATAGTTTAGTTAATATTATTCTTGATCAAGTCCAATGAGAGCAATTAATGTGAAAATTACACCTAAGTCAAAATTGAGTAAAACTGGTACTTCTAAACCTGAGGATAAGATTGCTAAACCCCTGATTAGTTCTAATATAATCCGTAATAGAAAGTTTAATAATATTATTACCAAGTCTAAGAAATTTTCATTTACTAACAAATTTAAATTATCTAAAAAAAGAACATTTTTTTTATGTTTTTCAATTTTGATTTTGGTTTTTTTGGGTTATGGCTTTTATCGCATGCAGGTTATTAGTAGTCGGGTAGAAAATACAAATCAATCAGGGGAAAAAGTTCAATGTACCAATATTTTAAATCCAGATTGCTGGACAGCAGCATTCAAGCCACAACTGAAACAAACCAATGGTTTTACTAATGCCTTGATTATTGGCATCGATTCTCGAGCTTCTGGTGCTTCTGCTGGTTTGATGAATACAGATACCCTAATCGTTGCTTCATTTGATCATACTACCCAAAAAACAATGATGATCAGTATTCCTCGGGATTTTTGGATTCCAGAGTATAGTGCGAAAGTCAATGCCATTTATGCTTATACATATAAGAAAAATCCTGATGATCCTTATAAAGTTTTGAAAGAAGTAATTACCAAAATTACCGGTAAGGAAATTCATTATTTGGTAAGAGTAAATTTGGAAGGTGTGATCAAAGGAGTGGATGCAATCGGCGGTATAGAAGTTTGTCCCAAAGAAGCTTTTATTGCGAAATATCCAGTGGATTATCCCAAGCCAGGTGAACCAGGCTGGAATTATTTTGATTTCCCAGCGGGTTGTCAGCAATTAGATGGCAATAAATCACTTGTGTATGCCAGATTTCGGTATTTAAAAAGTGGCCCTGGATATATGGCGAGTGATTTTGATCGAGGTCGTAGACAGCAGGAAGTATTGGAAGCCATAAAAAATAAAATGTTAAGTGAAGATTTGAGCGTAAGTGATCGAGCTGAAAAATATTATGAATTAATGCAGACTTTTAAAGATACCGTGCAAGTTGATATCAGTTTTGAAGATATTCTTGCTGGTTTAAGTTTTATTAATTCTGCCGATCGCGATCCGATTAATATTGTATTAGATCCCAATTTTGGTGGTTTAAATAAATTTATCATTACTGCCTCGGATGCAGTTTATAAAATAAAAGCAAAAGATGCCAGCTATCAAAGTATTCAAGCTGAATTAACTAATATCTGGAAGTGGTCGGAATTTTATCAGGAAACTCCCAAGATCATGATTCGAAATCTTTCTGGAGCTGATCTCAGTGCAGAGAATCTCGCCCAGAAACTCAAAAATGAAGCAAAATATCCTGCTGGAATTTATCTGGAAAAGGGAAATGCTTCAGAAAAATTTTCCGGAATTAAAGTATTTGATCTTAGTCAGGGAGCTAAACCAAAAAGTTTAAAATATATTTTGACTTATTTAAATGTAGCAGCTCTGGATGAATTTCCTCCGGAAGAATATGCACAGGCCCGTAGTAGTAAAAATGAAGATATCTTGATTCTGATTGGACCAGATGCTATCAGTATTCCTATAGTTACAACAAATTAATATCTTTTATCTCTGATTCATGCGAGAATTTGCCCTCAAGCTTAGCCAGAAGTTTCGGTTGAAAAAAAAGTCAACCAATTCTAAGCTAACAATTATTGAAGAAAAGCCACAGATCAAAGTTTCTAAAAAAAAAATTAAGCTTCCCAAACGTTTAAAAGTTAAACATCATAGTTTCAAAATTCCTGTTGCAAAATTATTTTTTTTATTCTTAATTCTTGGCATATTTGCTTTACTTGCTTTTGGATATTATCGAATAAAACAAATCAGTACTAGAGTAGAAAACTTCAACTCTAAAGGTGAAAAAGTAGCCTGTACCAATATCATGAATCCGGAATGTTGGACTGATGCTTTTAAACCGCAATTAAAGCAAACAAATGGCTTTACCAATGCATTAATTGTAGGAATTGATTCTAGGTCTGATGGCTGGAGTGGTTCCGGTTTAATGAATACCGATACAATCATGATGTTATCCTTTAATCATGCCAATCAAAAATTGACGATGATTAGTATTCCCCGTGATTTTTATGTGGATGAATATGGCTCTAAAATCAATGCTGTTTATGCTTATACTTATAAAAAAGATCCTAGTGATCCGTATCGTTATTTGAAGGAAATGGTAACAAAAATTACTGGTCAGCCTGTACATTATTTAATTACAATAAAATTAGAAGGTGTAATTGAAGGCATAGATGCTATTGGTGGAATTGAAATCTGCCCGAAAGATGCTGTCACAGCAAAATATCCCAATGATTATCGCAAACCAGGTGATCCTGGCTGGTTACGTTTTGAATATACTAAGGGCTGTCAGGTAGTAGATGGACAAAGAGGACTTGTTTATGCCCGATTTCGTTATATGTATCATGGTCCTGATTATTATGGAAGTGATTATTCCCGGGCTAGACGTCAGCAGGAAGTTCTTACAGCCATTAAAACTAAATTATTGTCAGAAGATATGACACTTAGTGAGCGGGCAGAGAAGTATTCAGAATTAATTACTACATATAATAAAAATGTGAGATTTGATTTTAGTTTTGAAGATATTCTTGCTGGGTTAACTTTTATTGATACTGCGGATCGTGATCCGGTCAATCTGATATTGGATCCATATTTTGGAGGTGGTCTTTATAGTTATGTGGTAAGTGTTCCGGGCTATAATATCAAAGCGAAAGATACTTCATACAAAAGTATTCAGGCAGAAATCAATCGTGTGCAAACCTATCCGGATTTTTTCCGGGAAACACCAAAAATTATGATTCGTAATCTATCAGGAGTACCTTTTACTGGAGATAGCCTGGCAGAAAAATTAAAAAATGAAGCAAAATATTCAAAGGGAATTTTTATTGAAAGTGGTGATATAAATCCCGCTCTTGCTGGGATTCATATTTATGATTTTTCTGGAGCAACTAAGCCGAAAAGTCTTGATTATCTTCAGAAATTCTTTGGCGAAACTGCTGTAATTGAAACCGTTGATCCAGCTACATTAGGTCTTTCCAGAAGTGCCAAAGGCGAGGATATTTTAGTAGTAATTGGCCTGGAAGAAGTTGCAGCTCCTAGTGTCAATCCTAGTAATTGATGTTATAATTCGAGAATCGTATTTTGAGTGAAATCGAATAGTGAAACTCGTCCTGAAACAAGTTCAGGATCGAATTTCGGAAGCAGGAGTTTTAAAACTGTCTTTGAAATGTTGAAAAAAAATTAATGACCCTAGGAATTAATTTTTAAAGGAAGAATTTTGTGGATGCTGAAGTCAGGATCCTGGATAAGGGCCTGATTGATGCTGGAGAACATTTCCACAAATAAGAATTGGTTATTAAAAAAGCAAAAAATTAACGACCTTAGGAGTTGATTTTTCAAAGGAGGAAATTTCGGAAGCAGGAGTTTTAAAACTGTCTTTGTTTTGAAACGGATGCTGGAGAACATTTCCGACGTGGAGGGGTGCCTGAGTGGTCTAAAGGGCTCGCCTGGAAAGCGACGCGGTACGTAAGTGCCACGCGGGTTCGAACCCCGCCTCCTCCGTACTGTTCGCGAGATTGGAAATCGAGTGAATACAGTACGTTGTGCAGAATAATTAGAATTTGTATTACAAAGTCTTTATTCTGCCTCCGAACGATTACTGCCAGCTTAATGAGAGGCTGATCATAATTTCACTCTGGATAATTTTTTTCGTTTTAAAATAATTGCTACAATTCCTACGATAATCAAGATTATAAGAAACAAAAATACCAATATTGGCAGTAAACTCTGTATAGTAAGTTGCATACCATAATCAGTAGTTATCCTATGGATTCCATTTATATTCTCGATGTATTTATAACCCTTTAATTCACATTCTTGCTTAATTTCTTGCTTAATATTTTCTGAAATAATGTATGATCCCATTTCCCAGCCTGCAGGAAGTTTATAAAATACAAATTCATCACCAGGCCAGTATAAAGAACATTCATTTGTTTGTTTGTTATATGCTAAAAAGTCAGGAGCACGCGATGCGTTAACAACTTGATTACCATGGAATACAATAAGACTAAATAATACTAAACCGATGGTAATTTTTTTTTGCATTTTAAATTTCATACAGATTTATTAATATTTTTTAAATATAACATTAAATTCTTTTTTTTTACAGGGATTAGTTATCAGGCTGTTTGAAGCTATTCTTTTAAATTATAGTATTCACTTTTTATGTACATTTCTCTTGACATAATGTATGAAATATATTACATTAAGAATATTAAATTATTTATTAACAAAAAGTATATTAATCATGTCATATCAAGAAAAAAGAACAATTGTAAATATAGTTTCAGGTACATTAATTATAGTCGCATATTGTATATATGCATTTACGAAGTATCAATCTGGTACTATCGTTTCTGACGATTTGAAATTTTGGGCAAGCACTATGTTAGTCTTCATAAGCTTAGGTATTGTAATCATGATAATTACTCAAATTATTTATCATATTCTATTGGCAATAGCTGTAGCCGTTAAGAATAGAGAGACCGATGAGAAAAAAATTAACAGCACACTTGAAGCTTCGCTGATTGAGGACGAGATGGATAAATTAATCGAGTTAAAGTCAACAAAATTTGGCTATATTTTTATTGGAATCGGATTTGTCGGTGGTCTAATTACTTTAGTTTTGAATTACCCACAATTTGTGATGCTTAATATCATGTTCTTATCATTTAGCTTAGGATCCTTAATTGAGGGCTTTATTAACTTATATTATTATAGGAAAGGAGTTTGAAGAGATATGAAAATTATTATTACAAATAATATCCGAAGGCTACGTTTCTTTGCAAACGAAATGACACAACAGGAGCTTGCGGAAAAGGCAGGTATATCTAGACAAACTATTGTAGCCATGGAGGCCAATAAATACTCACCTTCATTAGAATTAGCTTTTAAAATTTCCAATGTGTTCGGAGTCGCTATTGGAGAAGTATTTAATTATGAAATCAATCAAAAATAAACACATTGATAATTTAAATTTTTATAAATATAGTTATGACAAATAATGATAATAATATTTCACTGAAGAAAACTGCCAGAATTGCTGGATTCCTATATTTACTTCTAGCCCCTACTGCATTTTTTGGCCTCAAATATATTCCTTCTCTTACTATTCCAGGAGATTCTGTAACTACAGTGAAAAATATTATGAATAATACTCTCTTATTCCAGCTGAGTATTTTATGCGCTTTAATAACTCCACTATTAACACTGTTTGTATCTCAATATTTGTACAAAATATTTAAATCGATAAATAAAGATCAAGCAACATTAATGGTCATATTCACATTGATCGCAACACCGATTGCTATGTTAAGCGAAATCAGTCATTTCGCCGTCTTACAATTATTAAATAATTCCTATTATGTAAATAATATGGGAGTAGATCAAATACATCCTCAAATAATGTTATTCTTAGATTTAGGCCGATATGGAGGATATATTGCAGCAATATTTTGGGGCTTTTGGTTGCTTCCTTTAGGTTATTTGATTCTTAAATCAAATTATATTCCCAAATTTATAGGTATTTTAATGATTGTGGCTGGGTTTGGTTATATTATTGACTCTTTAATAGTATTCTTCTCGCAAAATCTAAATACAACAATTTCCTCATATACATTTATTGGTGAAGTGGTTTTGTTATTATGGCTTTTGATTAAAGGTGTTAATGTTCCGACGAGTAATATGAATCGAACTTAAAATATATTAACAATTGGAGAAGTAATATTTATTATATGGTTTGTTCTCAGGGGTGCTAAATTATCTAAAACAGAAAACAAAATATGAAAGCAATAATATGTACAAAATACGGATCTCCAGAAGTACTTCAACTTCAAGACGTAGCGACACCCATTCCAAAATATAATGAAGTACTGATAAAAATCCACGCTACAACAGTACATATCGGAGACACTAAAATCAGAAGTTTTCAACCTGGGTTAGGTTTTGTAAAAGATATTTTGTTCAAACCTATAATGGGATTTATGTTAGGTTTCACTGGTCCGAAAAATAAAATTCTTGGAATGGAGCTTGCTGGAGATATCGAAGCAATAGGAAAAGATGTTACTTTATTTAAGGTTGGTGATCCTATTTTTGCCGCTACCGACATGATGAAATTTGGTGCATATGCCGAATATATTTGTTTACCAGAAAGAGGAGTTCTTGCAATAAAGCCAAAAAACATGACCTACGAAGCAGCTGCTCCGGTTCCCAATGGAGGAACAGTTGCGTTGCTTATTCTTAGAAAAGCAAATATTCAAAAAGGCCAAAAAGTCCTTATTTATGGAGCTTCTGGAAGTGTAGGTACTTTTGCTGTGCAACTTGCTAAGAATTTTGGAGCCGAAGTAATTGGGGTATGCAGTACTTCCAACTTAGCAATGGTGAAATCACTTGGGGCTGATAAAGTCATTGATTATACAACATCCGCTTTCACCCAAGATAATGAGACATATGACGTTATTTTTGATGCAGTTGGAAAGTTAGCGCATTCACAAATTAAGAGATCTCTAAGTAAATCAGGCAAGTATTTTAACATTCTTACGGCTTCAGACAGTATTAAAATAAAAACTGTTGACTTAATATTCCTAAAAGATCTAATTGAGTCGGGAAAGTTAAAATCGGTTATTGATAGAACTTATCCGTTGGAACAAATAGTCGAAGCACACAGATATGTCGAGAAAGGGCATAAGAAGGGAAATGTTGTAATATCCATAATACCTAAAGAAGTAATCTAGAATAGTTAGACAGGGTTTATAAATCAGATAAAGTTTTATGCATTTTCAGCAAATCTTGGGAAAAAGGATACTTTGTAATGTGCGATTATGAGACAAAAGTTGTTTCGGAAGGTGAGTATCAGATATTTGAGTAAATAATTACTAATTAACAAACATAACTTGGCAGTAAAAAAAACTCATATTATTCTGGATTCATGTTAAAGATGCCGATCCTTCCAAAAAATGGTATCCCTGGCTCAAAAACCAAGCAGATAAATTTGGCTGGAGAAGGAGTTAAAATTATCTATTTCATTCTAAAAATTTTATGAAAATTTATCCTCAAATTCTTAAAAAAGATAATCCAATTAGAGAAGATCTTCAGGATTTTTATTATTTTGGTGATCCACAAGAAATTCATTTAGCTATTTCCAAAGCAAAATTACCAGCTAAAACGATTTTAAATGAAAAATTACATTGTCATTTAGAATCATATACTTATTTCATTACGATACAGGGGGAAGGTTATCTGGAAGTGGAGGGAGAGGAAATTCACTTAACTGAAGCAGCGGTTATTGAAATTGCGCCAGGAGAAAAGTACCGTGTGTTACGTAGTGGTGAAGACACTTTTGCCTGGATTGTAGTTGGCACCAAACCAGGAAATGTTGATAAAAGTATTTTCTAAAAACTTTCCAATTTAAGAAATTTTTAAGAATTCTGTAATATAATTAAAATATTAGTTTTAATAAGTTTTGTTTCAAATTTACAATAAGTTAAAATTATTGTAAGAATAATTAACAATTACCAAGTTATCTGACAAACAAAATAATGAAAAAGCAAAATAACAAATTAATGATAAGAAATAGTACTGCGGAATTTTTAATGTTCACAACTGATAGTAGGGCTGATGGTATCGAAGTCAGATTTCAAGATGAAAATGTCTGGTTATCTCAAAAGATGATTGCAGAACTGTTTGGGGTAGATGTTAGAACTATCAATGAACATTTAAAAAATATTTTTACAAATAATGAATTATTAGAAGATGTAGTTATCCGGATTTTCCGGATAACTGCATCAGATGGTAAAAGTTATCAAACTAAGCATTACAATCTCGATGCAATCATCTCAGTAGGATACAAAGTTAATTCAAAAAGAGCTACTGAGTTCAGAAGATGGGCGACAACTGTTCTACGTACATTCGCAATTCAAGGTTATGTGCTTGATAAGAAAAGACTAGAAAACGGTACATATCTAGGTGAAGATTATTATGAGCGATTATTACAGGAGATTAGAGAAATCCGTTTAAGTGAGCGGAGATTTTATCAAAAAGTCACTGATATTTATGCGACAAGTATGGATTATGATAAAGCTTTCGCCTTAAGTGAATTTGAGAAATTTAGAATAATTCAAGATCAAGAGTATATTTCTGATTTTGATGAAAATATTATTAAACAATCTCAAAATTGAAGTTGTAAAGTATGATAATGAAGATTATATTTCTCTGACTGATATGTCAAAATTCAAGGACTATATAAGAAGAAGAAAATCGTAAATTAGCTTCAAAAGATTCTACAAATAATGTCGTAATTTGTATTGCATGACAATGTTTTCTGAAATTATCCTGCTATTATATTTTATGAAATTAAAAAATAAATATGGAAAATAAAATAATCGTTTTCAATAATAATAATATTAGGAGACTATGGTATCAGGAAGAATGGTGGTTTTCTGTGGTCGATATCTGTAGAGCGATTACTGATAGCAAGGATGCTGGTGCATATTGGAGAAAGTTAAAACAAAGACTATTGATCGAAGGTAGTGAGGTCGTGACAAAATGTCACGGACTGAAACTTGAGGCAACAGACGGTAAGAAATATATCTCTGATTGTGCAAATACTGAAAGTATATTTAGAATTTTACAAACTATTCCTTCTCCAAAAGCAGAACCTTTTAAAAGGTGGCTGGCCAAGGTTGGTAATGAACGTATTGATGAAATTGAAAATCCTGAACTAGCTCAAGAAAGAATGAAAAAACTGTATGAAGATAAAGGCTATCCTAAGAGCTGGATTGATAAAAGATTGAGAGGTATAGCAATTAGACAAGCCTTAACAGATGAGTGGAATGCTCGCGGAATTAAAGAAAAAAGAGATTATTCAATTCTTACAGCTGAAATTTCTAAGGCTACATATGGTTTAACACCTAATCAATATAAAGATTTCAAAAATTTACCAAAAAATTCTAAAATTAACTTACGTGATCATATGAATGATTTAGAATTAATTTTTACAATGCTTGGCGAAAAAGTAACTACTGAAATATCTCAAATCGAAAAACCCACTCAAATGTCAAAACACAAAAAAGTAGCTCGACGTGGTGGCAAAGTAGCTGGAAATGCCCTTAAGGAAACTGAAAAGGAACTCAAAAAGTCAGTTATTTCTAAACATAATTTTTTAAAAGAAAAACATTATCAAAGTCTATCACAAAGGCATCTACTCGAAGATGGAGCTGGATAAGGCGCAGGCAGGGGGAATATTAAAATTTAAAATTCGGAATTTCAAGAAATTTTTTAAAAGTTTGTGTTAGTATATTATTATGAAAAATAAAAAACAAACTACAATAAAAAGACAATTTGTCACAAAAAGAAGTGATACAAAAATTTCATCAATTGAAAGGGAGTATAAGGTAAATCTAGGCGTGAGATCGGATATGAAATTAGGAAATTATTTAAAGAGGAAAGGATACCCGTCTCTAGCAGCGATGTTGAAAACTCGATGAGCAATTTTTCTTTTGTAAAAGATAAGATTTTAAGAACAAATATTGACATCGCATTTGAGCATATATTGAACCTAACCACTATCCAAAATGATGATCGTTATAATTCCCCAAATGTATTGAGTAGTTTTAGAAAAACGATACTAATTTATACAGTTAGTATTATTGAAGCTCTACTTTTATTTATCCTTAAAAACAAGCTTATTATTGAAATTAATATTTCCGGGATTGCCAATAATATTGATTATCATATGCAGTTATTGCAGCATATTTCTTACTCACCAAATCGTTTAACTGATTATATTAAAGAAGGATTTTCTGAGCATCAGGTGCTAGCAGAATTATTTGCTAAAAAGCAAAATTTTTAGAATTTAATTCAACCCAGCTTTTTCCATTTGTTCGAGAGCAAATGCACTGAGCTTCTTTCGTTTTGACCAGACTCGTTCGGTCTCTTTGAGGAAAATTTTTCGTAAACGTAAATTTTTTGGGGTGACTTCCAGAAGTTCATCTTTGGCTATAAAAACTAGGGCATCTTCAAGACTCAAAGGTGCTACTGGACGTAAACTTGTTTGGGTAATTTCATCATGTTTGATTCGAAATCCTGATTTTTGTCTGGCTTTGATAATATTTACTGTCATATCAGTCTCATATTTATTAATCCCAATTATCATTCCTTCATACACTTCAGTACCACCTGAAATTAATAGTTCACCTCTTTCTTGTACTGTATTTAAAGAATATCCCATAGCTACACCACTATCAGAAGAAATTAATACACCTTTACGAAAAAGATCAGGCTGATTAACAACTGGTACATATTCTAAAATGTAATTATTTAAGACTACATTTCCTTTAGTGGCTGTAAGAAGCTGGCTACGTAATCCAAATAAATTTCTAGTGAGAATTGTATAGGTGATTCTAGTTTGACCATTTTCAGTTTCCATATTTATTAATTCTGCTTTACGTTTATTCAAAGCTTCAGTAATGGCACCAATATATGATTCATTAGTATCAATAATCAATTCTTCTTTTGGTTCGCATTTTACATCGTTAATTATCTGGTAAACAATTTCAGGCTTACGAATTTGGAATTCATATCCTTCGCGACGCAGAGTTTCAATTAAAATTGATAATTGTAGCTCTCCACGTCCTGCTACATAATATCCACCGCCATCCACTTTAGTAATTTGCAAGCTGATATTTTGGGTTTTTTCCTGTTCGATTCGATCATCGACTTGTGTAGCAGTGACAAATTTGCCTTCACGACCCATAAAAGGAGAAGTATTTGCTTCGAATTTGATTTTGACTGCCGGTGGTGAAATTTGTAACATAGGAAGTCTTTCAGGATGATCTGGGCTGCAAATGGTACCACCAATAGCCATGGATTCTACTCCGACAATTGCACCAATATCTCCAGCTGTGACGCTTTCTACTTCAATAAAATCTAAACCTTCACGTACCATGAGCTTTTTAATTTTTCCTTGCACTGGTTTTGCTTTTTCATCAATACCATCAAGAATTATCACATTATCACCAACTTTTACTTTACCTCTACGTACTCTACCAATTAGATATCTGCCTAAATGCGGATCGTAAAATAAGGCATTGATTTGCATTTGAAAAGGAGCATTTACATCACCAACTGGAGCAGGGACATAAGAGATGATTTTTTCTAAAAGGATTTCTATGTTTCCTGTTGTACTATTAGCTTGTGTCAAATTTCCTTCCGGCATTTTTTCAAAAACTTTTCCTTCTCGGGCAATAGCATAAAAAAGAGGATAATCGAGCTGATCTTCAGTAGTAGCTAATTTTAAAAATAAATCAGCTAATCGATCCACCACTTTTGTGACATTAGCAAATTTTTTATCAATTTTATTAATTACAACAATGGGTTTTAATTTTAATTCCAAAGCTTTTTTTAAAACAAATTCTGTTTGGGGCATCGGACCTTCTTGAGCATCTACTATCAATAAGCAGCCATCAGCCATATTGAGTGTTCGTTCTACTTCTCCGCCGAAATCAGCATGCCCTGGTGTATCAATAATATTGATTTTATAATCTTTATAATAAATTGAAACATTTTTAGCTTTGATAGTAATTCCTTTTTCACGCTCCAGTTCACCGGAATCCAAAATCTGTTCCTGCTGCATTTCCTGTTGATTTTCACGGAATAAATGAGCCTGTTTTAGAAAAGCGTCGACAAGAGTAGTTTTACCATGATCGACATGGGCGATAATAGCAATATTACGGATCTTGGCTGTGTCAAATTGTTTATTCATAGCTTGTAATTGTAACATGGCGAGGCATGAATAGCGAATGTCGAGTTGAAGATAAAATTAGAAGATAAAAGATAGAAGAAAGTATCACGTATCACGTAGAAAAAATATCTGGTAGCTGGTATCTAGTATCTGGTAGAAATTACAATTTATAAATTAAAAGAATAAAAAAATTAAAATCGAAAATTGTAGGGTTTGCAGATCTGCAAACCGAGTTGGAAAAGAGATTTATATTTCGAAAAACAGCATCGGAATCCCGATAACCGGTCACCGGTCACCAACCACCGTCTCCTCTTTATTAAACTCTGCTTCCAGCTTCTGCAAAATCATTTTTTCATCCTGAAAGTTCGTTAGTATTATTTCTGAAACATGAATTGATACGCGTTTACGCCAACCGGAAATTATCTGGTCTTTCATTGCTTCTAAGCCTTTAATTTTTAAAGCATAAACTGGATATTGGAAATCTTTCACAATATTGGCAATACCGCGTTGAAATTTTATTGACTGTTCAATCGTAGGATTAGTGCGATGGCCTTGAGGAAATTGTAATAAACTAAAGCCATTGTTTAAATATTGCGCTAAAGTTTGTAAAGTAGAATGGGCACTATTATTACTACCGACGACAATGACATTCACAAATAATTTCATAAGGATCACTCTGATATGATTTGCAAAGCCATGATTAAAATCTTCATTTGCAATTATCACAATTTTTTTTCGTAGCCAGAAAGGTAGCAGAAACATAAAAATTGTATCAACACGGGAATGATGATTGGCAATTAAAATATATTGCTTGTTGGGATCAGCAGGTAATTTACCGTTGAATTTTAAGCGAAAGAAAGGCCAGATAATTAATAAAACTAAAGGGCGAATAATTATTTCTCTGATTAAAATTCCAATCGGACCACTGAGAACTTTATCTGGTGCAATAATTTTTTGATTTTTTTTTATTTCATCTGCTTGTATGACTAACTCAAGTAATTCAGCAAAAGTAGTATTAAAATCAATTTTACTTTCAGGGATATCTTTATGAATTTCAGCGTTAATTGCTGCACAAAGCTCAGCCCGATCAAGTGAATCAATATCAAGTTCTGTCAATATCTTGGTGGTCATACTAATTTTTTGATCTGGTCTACGAGCAATTCGTAATAAAATTTCTTTGAGTTGCATTTGTAAATTGATTTTTTTTGATTTAGCTTTTATTTTTATTTCAGAAGAGATTTTTGTTTGAATATGCTTTGTAATCTGTTCTTTTACTTGAAGAGTTTTGATTTTCTTAGTATGTGTTCTAGGAAAATCAGGTTCCGGCCATTGCCAATATTGATTGATTTGCTGATAGATACTGAGTTTTTTATTTACTTCGTTGATCAGTGTAGTAATTTGTGGCAGAGGCAATTTCGTGAGCAATACTGCCCAGATTTGCTCACCTTCTTCACTATCGTTGATTCCAACTATGCAACTGTCTTCAATTCCCTGCATCTTATTGAGGATAATTTCGATGTCCTGAGGAAAGACATTCATACCATTGGCCCGGACTATCATATCTTTTTTCCTGCCCTGGACATATAGCTTGCCAGCCTGAATGTAGCCCAGATCACCTGTATGATACCAGCCATCGGCAGTGAAAACCTCCTTTGTTTTTTCCGGGTTTTTAAAATATCCAGGTGAAACATGAAGTCCTTTTGTCAAAATTTCGCCATTTTCAATTTTACATTCCTGATTATTGAGAGGCCGTCCGACACTATAGGCATCCCGATCTTGATTGTCTTCAAATGAGATAACTGGACCGGTTTCAGTTGCACCATAGCCTTTGTAAAGTCTCACACCTAGATTGGCCCACCATTGATATACATACGGAGGGACGCTGGCACCTCCAATAATTACAATTTTTAAAGCACCACCCAGTTCTTTGAGAATCGGATAAAAAAGAATTCTTTGTAATTTTTCAATTTTTATTTTTTCAGCCAAAATTTGCATTCCTTGTAAAAGTTTTGTGAGTTTTTGGGCAGCAAAGCGGGCTTCAATACCATTTTTAATTTTTATTAAGACTAAGGGTACTACAGGCAAGGCATTAATTTTTCTAGTTTTTAAAGCTAATCTGATAGTTTCACCATTGATTTCAGTAATAAAATTGATACTGCCACCAATTGTTAAAATACCAAAAGTAATCATCTGGGCATAAAGGTGTGATAAAGGTAGTATTTCTAACATGTTGATCCCAGGTTCAATAGGAAAAACCTGTAAAGTATTTTTCAAATTTGTGACAATATTTTGATGTGTCAGCATTACACCTTTGGGTTTACCTGTAGTTCCAGAGGTATAAATAATTTCTGCCAGGTCAGTAGCTTTGATAAAAGGCAAAACTGGATCTGAAATTGATTGATATTTTGAAAAATTTACATTCTCAACAATTATTTTTTGGACACTAAATTTTTTTGAATAAATTAATGGATTTGATTTCGTTTCAATAATTAATTGGGGTTTGGTTTCGGAGATAATTTGATCGATCATGGCCTGTGAGCTATCCAAGTCAATCGGAATCACAACCAGATTAAATCGCATACAAGTAAAAAAATAATAGGTCCAGTTCTGAGTTGTAGGTATATAAAAAATAATTTTACTTTGTGGAGAAATTTTAAGACTTTCAAAATATTGACTTAGCCTTAGGATTCTTTCAAATACATCAGTATACGATTCCTTTTTGAGAGCCAAACCATACCGATAAGTTTGCAGGAGCTTTTGTTGATAAGTATTTGAGCTTCTAGAAAATAATTCCCAAAGGTTTTGAAATTCGTACATTGTTTAATTAATTAAAAAAATAGCTATGGCAATTGCTAAACCTCCGTCATGACTGATACTGATATCTTGAGAAATAATTTGTTTGATGGGAATAATAAAAGAGACTTCTGGTTTGCCGTTATGTTTTTTCTGAATCAGGAGATCATGCCATTGAAATGGATAATCATCCAAAGCTTTTCTTACAGCTTCTTTGGCAGCAAACATCCCTGCTAATGTTTCATGCTTGCTAATATTCAGTTCTGATTCATTAAAAATTTGTTCCAGAAATTTAGTACCAGTACGAGCTATAGCTTCTTCAAAACGTTCAATTGAGACAATATCTGTACCTGATTTGATTTGCATGAGTAGTAATAAAAAGTATCAAGTATTAAGTAGTGAGAAAAGTATCTGGTAGCTGGTATCTAGTATCTAGAAAGTCAGCTGTCCGGGATCTAACGATGTATTAGTTATAACACATAATTCCAGATTCCTACCTATTATCTTTTCGCTGCTTATATTATAATCAATTTATGAAAATAGGGATAGTATTAGATGATAGTTTAAGATCCGGGGGTGGAGTCCAGCAATATGTGCGGACATTGGGTGCTTGGCTGATAAAAAAAGGGCATGATGTGAAATTTATTAGTGGTCAAACTGAAGGAGAAATTGAATTTAAAGACCGTTTGATTGAGATTAGTAAAAATGTGCCACTGCGCATGAATAAAAATGAGCTGACAACTCCTCTTCATCCATACATGAAAACGATCATCAAAATAATAAAAGAAGAAAATTTTGATGTGCTTCATGTACAAATGCCTTACACTCCTTTATCCACTCAAATTTTTTTAGACCTTGCTGATATTCCAATTGTGGGGACTTATCATTCATATGCCGATACATTTTCTTCAAATTTTTCTACTGGTTTACTATCTTTAATTCAACGTAATCAAATCAAAAGTTTTTATAAGCTAATTACTGTTTCCAAAGCAGCACAAGAATTTGTAAAATTGAATTTCAATTTAGATAGTGTTTTGATTCCCTGCATGATTAATGTTAATTCTTTAAAAGGAAAAAATAAAATTGAGAAATTTACTGATCATAAGTTAAATATTCTATATTTGGGGAGAATGGTAGAACGAAAGGGTGTTATTTATTTGCTCAAAGCATATGAAAAATTATGTAATGAATTTCATATCAAGAATATGCGTTTGATGATCGTAGGTAAAGGCTCTTTGAAGCCTCAATTAGAGAATTTTGTAAAACGACATAGACTTTCCGGTGTAGAGTTTGTAGGATTTGTATCAGAAACTGATAAAGCTAATTACCTGGCGACGGCTGATATTTGTGTTTTTCCAGCTATAGAAGGCGAAAGTTTCGGGATTGTCTTATTGGAAGCGATGGCCAATTCCAAGGCGATAATTGCCGGTGATAATAAAGGATATCGCACTGTAATGTTGAATGAGGGGAGTTTCCTGCTTGTCGATACTAAAGATATTGATTTATTTACTACAAAGTTGAGAGTATTAATTGAAAATGAAAAGTTAAGAGAGATTTTTGCCAATTGGGCTGGAGAAGAGGTAAAAAAGTATGATGTAGAAGTAGTAGGAGAACAAATTTTATCAATTTATCAAGATGCAATTCGCAAATATCAGAAAAAAGTTAAATTTTATCAGATACTTTCACCTCTCAAATTGTTATTTTCAATTGTGTTTACACTTTTAGTAAAAATCTTTTTATTTCCCAAAACGCTATATCAGTTTTTCGTTGATCGTTATCCATCAAGAGATGACTTGGATTAAATTTTAATTTGGCCTTTCTTAAAAATTACTTTGCCATCAATGGTAATACTACTATCTTGGTTTCTCATCTCTTTGATCAGGTCCCAATGTATCGTTCCCTGATTTTTTCCGCCACCTCGGACTTCAGTATACGACCTGCCTAGAGCTAAATGAAAAGTACCATATATCTTTTCATCAAAAAGAATATCTTTGATATATTTGGTGATTTTACGGTTCATGCCAATACCCAATTCCCCGAAACGTCTGTTATCTGGATCCTGATTGAAAATTTCTTTAAGCAATGTTTGATTTTTTGAAGCAGAAAAGTTGATCACTTTCCCTGCTTTTAATTCTAAATAGATATCAGTAATCTCTTTCCCCTGGTAAATTTGGGGATATTCAAATTTAATATAGCCGTTAATTGCATTTTCTACTGGTGCGATAAAACATTCACCATCAGGGATGTTATTTTTTCCTGAATTTTGGCCTTCACTTAATCTGCCGGTAATTCCAATTTCCAGATCGACATTATTTCCTAAAATTTTAATGATTTTGCCTTGATCCATTATTTTTTCTAATGCTGATATTTCCTGATCCATTTGTTGATAATCTACCAAACAAGCAGCAAAATAAAAATCTGTAAATTGCTCCAATGTCATTTGAGAACTGTCAGCAAGTGCTTTGGTGGGTAAATAGGTGAGAATCCAATCTTTTTTAAGCATTTCGTCAAAAATCGGGAAATATGTTTTTTGCCATTGCATTAGTTTTTTGGGATCAATAGTATTGAGAAATTGTTTATCATGAATAGCGGTAAGCCGGATAAATTTATCACCCCAGTCCACAATACTTTTTGTAATACTAGGAGGTGTAATAAGATTAAATTCATGGGCATGAGTCATGAATGTCTGATAAAACCCGCCATAGTCAGCTCGACCTATTTCAAAATTGGTTCCAAAAATATCCAGATATACCAATGCTCCTTTTTGTAATGCCAACCGGTAACATTCGTGAATTAAAGCTTCACAAGTAAAATCAGAAGCGCTTAAGACAAGTTTGTCGCCCTCATGGAGATTGATGGAATGCTCGATTAAAACTTTTGCTAGTTTGGTAAAACGCGGATCAAAATCTGGAATTTTTAGCTGTTTCACTTTGAGTTATTGATAAGTATTTTGTTAATATTAACATAGATAGCAAGTATGGATACTTGATACTTTATACTTTTTTTTCAGCCATGATAAAAATTAATCCCCGATATTTTGAATTTCTTGCCAAATACTTAAGCTTTCAAAGTGTTTCCACTAGTGACAAATTTACGAAAGAAATTAATGATTGTGTGAATTGGCTTGACGATCAGCTTACTGCAGAAGGCTTTCAAGTAAATGTGATTTCCGGATATGCCAATCCGATAATTATCGCAAAATTAAATGTGGGAGCAGCTGAAACATGCCTGGTATATGGTCATTATGATGTGCAGCCCGCTGATGAACATCCTGAGCTTTGGTTTCAAAATCCATTTGAACTTCTGGTTAAAAATGACCGAATTTATGGCAGAGGTGTAGCAGATAATAAAGGTCAGTTTACGATTCATTTATTAAATATTATTGAAGCTGCCAAAGCGAAAAAACTGGCATATAATATTACAATTATGCTTGAGGGTAATGAGGAATCAGGCTCACCTCTGATTGATAAATTTATTGAGGACTATCAAAAAGAATTGGCTTGTGATTTTGCAATTATTTCTGATGGGGAAATGATTGATAATCATCCTACCATTGAAGCTGGTCTGAGAGGTATTGCTGTTTTTACAGTGCAAGTGACGACTTCAAGCAAAGAGCTGCATTCAGGTACTTTTGGAGGTTTTGTACATAATGCAGCTTCAGAAATATCAAAGCTGATTTCTCAGATTGAACAAAATGGTGAAATTGCTATACCAGGGTTTTATGAAGGTGCCAGAGAATTTTATCAGCAAAATAAAAAATTGACAGAAACTTATATTCTTGATGACCTGAAGTTAGCAAAATTGACAGGTAGTAATAAGTTTAAATCTAATTTGGGTTATCATGCTCAAACTGGATTACTGCCGGCAATTGAAATAATTGGTTTGAAAAGTGGATTTATTGCGTCCGGATATAAGACGGCTATTCCTAATGAAGCTGAAGTAAAAATTAATATTCGCACTGTTGGCAGGCAAAACACAGCAGCGATTGTTGCCCAGACAGTAGAATTTTTCAAAGAGAATTTAATACCAGGTTTGGAAATTTCTTTTCAGGATCATCAGGTAAAAAAAATGGCAGATCCAGTAGTTTTAGATCTAGCCAATGAATATGTTTCTACAGCGAAAAAAATTCTGGAACATGTGTATCAAGAGCAGGTTATTTATAATTTTGTCGGGGGAAGCATCCCTTTGGTAGGTGAATTGCAACGAAAAATTACCAGAAATTTATTGATGTTGCCTTTAACCAATTATGATTGTGATATGCATAGTATTAATGAGAATTTTGATTTAGCAGTTTTAGAAAAAAGTCTTCGAATTAGTAATTTATTTTTTAGTAAAAAGTGATGTTTTGGGGTCGGAGAAAATATTTTAGCTTTTCTCGTTTATTAATTCAGGTATTTTTTTCACCTTTAGTGATTGTAGTGTTTTCTTACTTGGTGATCTTTAATGATTTTAGAAAAGCTCTGCTTTTAAGTCTGATAGTAGTTTCGATCTTAACTGTTATTCAATTAGTTATAAAAATTAATTCAATTATTATTGCTTCATTATTATTTAACTATTTAAAAGTCTTTAAAAAACTAGTGCAGATTATCGTGACAATCATTATTATCAGTAGTTATTGGGTTTCATATCTCATGATTTGGGGGAAGAATTTTTCTTTTTAAAAGATATTATTGTTCAATACTATAATTTTAGTGTATATTTAATTTTATGCAAAAGCGTTTACAATTGCATATTTTTATATATAATATAAATAATTATATACCATTAATTTTTATTTGAATTATTATGCCACCAATAAATCCTCAACCCAAGAAAATTTTAATTGTTGAAGATGAGCCAGATGCTCGACAAATCTTTATTGATATCTTAGGTGGAGCTGGGTTTGAAATAGATGGAGCAACTGAAGGAGATGATGCCTTATTGCATATGTCACAAAAAAAGTATGATTTGATTTTACTTGATATTGTGATGCCACAAAAAGACGGCATCCAAACGCTTACTGAAGTGAAGAAATTCCCTGGTAAATATGGTGATATGAAAATCGTGATGTTGACAAATATTGGTGGTGATTTAGCGATTGATAAAGCTTTGAAGTTAGGTGCTGATGGCTATATGCTCAAATCAGAAACAGAGCCAGATGATTTAGTAGCAATTGTCAATAAATATTTAGAGTTATCATAATTTTTCTTCACTTGACTTCTTTTTTTCCAGTCTGATTCTGATTATAAAAACTAAAGTAAAGTTTGAAATTCTGCCTCAGAGACATTGAGGATTTCGAGGCCTTGATAGTCAGTTCGGAGCATCTCATTGTATAGGAAAAAAGCATCTTTTTTGATGGGGCTGTAAATCAGATAGCTTTGTTTATGATCCAGTGCCATTATTTGTTTACGGAAAGAATTGTTATATAGATTTATATTTATCGATCCTGGAATATTCTTTTTTTTAAAATCCGATGTAGTCCGTAAATCCAGAATCACAAATTTCTGTTCATTGTTGGCTTGATATTGTTCGATATTATAGACGAAATCCGGTTCAGTAATGACACTAGTTCCTAAAACATCTGTAGTAGAAACAGCTTGATCTGTGTGAAATTTTTGAGTCTGTGAGTACTTAATAACAATAATTACAAATCCCAAAATTAAGAGTAGAGTTGTAAATATTATTAGCTTTATTTTGTGTTTGAAATATATATTTATTATTGATTTCATTTCAGAATAGTTTTATGATAAATAAATTATTTGATAATAAAATAAATTGCAAAAAATCTCTAAATTTAAATATATATTCTATTTTTATACTAGCTTGCTCAATTTGGGTACCGTGTTTTCAGACAAATGCAAAAGCTGAAACTTTAGAAAATATCACTCCAATTACTGGGACTGGTCTTGATTCATTGAATGATGCAAATGATTTATCTCCTTTTTATGTCAAAGGTAATGGAAATAATGTCAATGCGATTTGGACTGATTTTACAAGTGATAAATTATTATTTCAGACGATAAATTCATCAGGAGCCAAAACCTGGCTTAATGGTTATGATTTATTGCTCAGATCTGTGTACCTAGGACATTCAAGAATTGCTGTAGATAGTTCAATTTTGTTAACTAATCAAACTCCAATAGGTGATAGTATTCCGGACATGAGTCTATTAACGATCAATAATAATGGTTCATATTCAAATATTGAACTTGCAAATTTACCCACTAGTGCAATGAGTGGTAAGATTCTTCGTAACCCAAATGACGGAAGTGTTTACGCATCCTGGAGTGATTGTCGACACTCAGGCCAAAGTTGTGCACAAGGGCAAACAAATACTGATATTTATATGGAAAAGCTTGACCAAAATGGCAACAAACTCTGGAGTGATCCTACACCATATATTCAAGATAGCTGGTGCTCCAATAATGATGACCCTCCGACAGCTTTTACATTAAGTAGTGAAACGATCAATCATTGGTCTGATTGCTTGGAGTGGTGTCAGGATAATATGACTGTAGGACAACCCATTTGCAAGTATGATGGCTCAACTGTTTGCCAGACTGAATCTGCTCCCGCTGGTGATGTAGCTAATTGTATATGGGTTGATAGTCCTTCTAATGGGTATCCCAAAGGAGGGCAGTACGGGTTGAGTAGCAATCCAAATTATTATGGAAAAAAAATTCATACTTCATTGACTACTGATACATATAATTACGTCCTATTAGATACGATCAGCCAGCCTGATGGAGGTATGTTTTATGTATATAATACTAGAACCGACACTCCTTCTTATCAAAGGTTTGAATATCTTCAGAAAATTGATAGTAATGGGAATAAATTATGGGGTACAAATGGAATAGATATAACAACTTTGGAAGATGAAAATTTTTATCTTTATGGGTCAATTGGTAGTGATAATAATGGTGGAGAATTTATCCTCTGGGATGATGGTGATCCAAATAATACCGGAAATTATGGTTATTATTTACAACGTCTGGACGCTGATGGAAATAAGGTGTGGCCCAATCATGGAAAATTGTTAAATGAAGGTGGAGAAGTATCTTCAATCGAAGTAGAAATATACGACGATTCGTCTTTATTGGTATATTGGAGCGACTATCGGAATGATGATGGTAGCTATTCAAATAGTGATGTTTTTGCACAAAGATTGAATTTTAATGGGGAAAAGATGTGGGCAGAAAATGGGGTCGAAGTATTTATCAATAGTCCTTGGGACCAATTTGTCAATGGTGCGAAAATTCAGGGAGATGGAACTGTGATCATAGAAACTAGTGATTTTCGTAACGATCTCGATGGTAATTATCCTTATATTACAGAAATTGCAGCACAAAAGCTTAATGCTGGTGGCAATAGATTATGGGGTGACACTGGAATCTTATTAACTAATGTGAATATTGAAGGAAGCACCAAATACTCAAACACGTTATCGTTAGTAGAAATGAGTGGAAATGATTTACTTTTTAGTTGGGGTGATGATCGTTATAATCCGTATTATATGGAAAAGGAATTTTATAATATCTTTACTAAAGCTTATCAGGTCGATTTAGGAAGCAGTGCTGCCACACTCGATGTGGTAGATAGTATAGGTAAAAACATCAAATTGGGGACAAGCTATGGTATTAGCAAGAATTTTGGTGACGGCTCATTTACTGATACTTTAACTGTACAAAAACAAACCGGAGAAGTAATTGCCAAGATTGATTCCAGCCTGACTTCTGATCTGGATTGGACTACAGTCACAGCTGATTCTAGCATCTCCGAAGGAAAAGCTTTTATTCATAATTTAACAAGTTCTGAAGGTGCAGATACAAATTTTACGCTATATGTGCCTATTCCAGTAGGTCCTACTCCGAGCTATATAATGATTTGTCCAAATGCAGAAAGTCTAGCGGACTTAGTACCAAGCTGTCCGGGTGCACTCCAAAAAATTGAAGCTGATTCTGATGTGCAGATCGTTACGATTGATAGCCAGGATTATTGGGAAATTACAGGACTGAGTGGTACTGGTGCCTTTGGATCAGTCGACGCTTTACCTACGCCTACACCTACACCTACTGTTACTCCTACTCCGACAGCGACACTTGTGCCTACAGCCACATCAGTTCCAGCACCTACATCCACAACAGTTCCAGTGCCTACAACCACAGCCATGCCGACCAATACATTCACACCGACATCAAATTCGACACCGACACTGAATCCAACACAAATCTCTCTGTCAGGTACACCAACACCTACACTGAATCCCACACAAATATATTTATCAGGCACACCAACGCTGACAATCAATCCTACACAAATTTATCTATCAGGTACACCCAAACCTAATCTCAATACTTTACCGCAAACAGGTGCGTGTCTAGATGATATTCAATATTCAAGTTCAGGTGATAATCTCATACTGAAATACCAAACTTCGACTGCGATGCTGACCGGTACCCTGTAAAATAAGATAGTTTTCTGAGAACATATATCTAGTTATTA
>JBAXHO010000020.1:0-27134 GCA_037138855.1 bacterium | reverse complement strand
TAGATAATCTAAGTCGGGATAACAGCCGAGTGCTCTACCATTGAGCTAACGCGGAATCTTCGTGAAAGAACAAGTATGATTCTACTAAATAATTTACTTTTTTACGAGTGTTTAGGTTATTTTTACTTAAAAAATTTGCTGATTCGGGAAACTATAGACATATACTCCTCCGGAACTGCCACCTGCTGGAGTTGTTTTATTAGGTGCTCCGACAAGAAAACCATTATTATCAATCGCTACTGCCCAAGCATACCAACTACTTTTTTCAGGTAAGATGGGGGTAACTTTTTGTGAAATTGACCAGGTATTATCGTAGTTTTTATTAAGAATTAAGGCGTAACCACCATTAGAAACTCCTGAAGAATTTATTTTATCAGCACCGGCAATTACTTTATCACCTAGGATATCAACACCAGATCCTAGTCTGGCTGCGGTTTCTCCAGATACGAATGATGTTTGTCTCCAGTCGTTATCACTTATTGCAGTGGGATCACTGAAATTTTGAAAAGTATAAACAGAACCATTTTTATTATCTTTCATCCAGGCTCCGGCAACTAATGTATTATTATCTAGGGCGAGATCATTACCAAAATTATCGCCAATAATTGCATTGCCTGGAACAATTATTCTGCTAAGTTCCCATTGTCCTGTATGTGAGTTTAATTTGTAAATATAAATTTTTCCTGTGCCAGTTGCTCCAAACATACCTTGCTGAGTAGCTCCAATTGCTAAAGTCTCACCTGAAATAGCAACACTGATTCCGAAATAATCACAGGCTTGTGCATCTGGAGCGACGATCTTCTGTTGTAAAGGAACAGCAGTTGAATCTTTGCTAATTTCATAAACATAAACTGCACCATATTGTTGAGCTAGACCATTACAACTGATTGAACCACCATTACCTAGTCCTGGTTGTCCGACTATGGCAAAATTATCGGAAATAGCTACTGCCAGCCCAAACAGATCATCATTATTATCAGGAGCAATTAATTTGGCTGTTTCACTCCAAAAACCATCAGTTTGTTTGAATACATAGGCAGCGCCATTATTTGCAACTCTATTATGATCTTCAAGATAAGCTCCTGCAATCGCATTATCTCCTGAAATAGCTACAGCAGTTCCTAATTGGTCTCCTGCCTCAGCATCACTCGCAGTTAATACTGCAGTCTGAATCCAAGAATTACCGATAAGTTCATAAATATGTGCTGCTCCGGCATACTGCATTCCTATAGCTGAATCAGTATAATATGGAGAACCAGCAATTAATCTATTTCTAGAAAGTTTCACAGAATAACCAAACTTGTTATTAGCTTTTACGCCTTTTCCCACCAGAATTGTGTCATTGGCAGTGGGTTGAGGTAGGAGAATACTGCGCGCTTGGACGATTGCAATATTTGAGAAAAGGAAAAGTGAAATTATACTGATGAAGCTAGCTGTTTTTAGTAAAATTCTCATAATTATAAAAATATAAAATAATTTCTTAATGATATTAGATAAGATAGAACTTAATTAGTATCAAATGGTAAGTTATCAAGTTTTTTTTAAACCATATTGAAAGTACATATTTGGGATTCTACTCTAGACGAGTCTTTAATTCAAATATAATAAGTATATCTGTATGTTTAGAAATTTTAAGCTAGATTGAAATCATTATCAAGCTCCACGTTATTCACTTAATATAAATGACGAAGGAGCTTACATCTCAATTTTATTCAATTTTGCAAGCCAGTCAGTATTTTTCACGTGCTTTACAACAATTCTTTTAACAAATATTACACTGGTATCTCAGTGCATTCTGATATTCGTAGTATTAACCCTAACTTTGGCCAAAGTGTCTCGAAAGTGAGTGTAATAGGGGATATTTACGAAAGCGTTTCTTGAATTAGTGATGAAAATTTGTTTATGGTCTCAATATCGCAATCTGGTTTGTAAATCATTACTTTGTATTTTGATTTTTTTAAATTCACAGTTCCATCGTATTTAGGTGAGTTACTAAACCATTTCACAGTAAAACCAATTTCACTTGCAATGTTAACACAACTAACAATATCCCAAATATTTAAATCATCAAATACTAAAATGTCAGTTCCTCCTCTAAATAAAGTATATGCAGAGAATACAGCAGACCCGTATGCTCTGGTTGAAATCATCTTTCCTTGTGTATACTCGTTTAGTACTTTACCAATTGACCTTGATTTTGGTGCACAGATAAATGTGGGTTTAAAACTGAAAAAATCCACTAAAACAATTTTATTATCATCAGAGTCAAATGAGCCAGATCCTTTTATTGCGTAATAGTATTTAGTCCAACATCTTGGATAGAAAATTATGCTATATAAAATAGCTTCTTTGTTACAGAGTGAGATACTGATTCCCCAATCATCTAGATTTCTCGCGAATGAATGAGTTCCATCTATCGGGTCAATAATAAAAGTAAATTCCCCAACATCATCTTGTTCACTTTCTTCACTGATAACAGCTGAATTGGGAATCAATTGGGGAAGTTTGCTCATAAGTAACGAGTTAATTTCCATGTCAGCATTGGTTACTAAGGTTGGATGATAATTTTCTCCGGATTTAATACGCAAAGAATTTGCAGTATTCTGAAAGTACTTATTTACAATAGGCAATATTTCCTGCTCATATAGATTGATAATTTTTTTATGTAGAGTGATTATTTGTTGTCTATTCATAATCTAATTATAACAGGATAAGAATATTAAATATTAATAAAAATTTGAGCTAGCCAAAATCAGCTTCAGTTATTTCTATTTAACAAAAAATCCTTTTTGTACTAATGCTTTATTACATTAAAACTGATCTTTTGATTGATGATCATCTCAAAATTATCCATATAATTTAGTTACTCTATTGTTTAAAATCACTGAATAATTAATTGACATAGTACCTTTGATTAAATATAATTCAGGCTATGAAACAAAAATATTCCAATTTTTTACTCAAGTTACTGTTAAGCCTCGGAATCGGCGTCCTATTTATGTTTTCTAGTTCTGCTAGTAAAGTTTCTGCTGCTCCTGTCCAGACTTTTGGTGTAGTTGGTTTAAGCAATGTTGGATCGATTGGAATTATTGATGGTAATACACAGACTGTGACCGCTCCGTTATTGACAAACGAGTTAGGGTCTATCGGAGGAGGTATATTCGATGTGGTGATTACACCAGACGGCAATACTACTTTGATCTCAAATTTTGGCGATAGTACGATATATTTTATTGATACAAGTAATCCAGCAGCGCCCTCTGTCATTGGCAGTTTAGCGCTTGGGTTTTTCGCTGAGGATATTGCTTTAACACCAGATGGCACATACGCTCTAGTTACTGACGGCGGATATTCTTCTAAAATTGCTATAATTGACGTTGCTAGCCGTACCTTGGTTGAGGAATATAATGATGATGACCCCTTTGACCCAGTTGATCCTTATACAAATCACGAGGCCATAGCAGTGACGCCTGATGGTGGGACTGTGCTTACTGTAGATTATTTTAACGGTCTACTTAATGTTTTCACAATTGACGGCTCTGGTCATTTAACTTTGGTAAATTCATTAGATGTCACTAACGGCGATAAAGAAAAACCGGTTAATGTTACGATTTCACCTGACAGTAAAACTGCTATTGTTGCTAGTGTTCTTAATGATTCAGCTGATAGTATTGTAATTCCAATTTTAAATATTACTGGTCCAGGACAGGTGACCATTTCTGATCTAGTACCAACAAATTCAGCAGTGCTTGGAGTACAATCTGCTGTTTTCAATCGTGCTGGATCCAAAGCTTATCTACATTGCACGCTGAAATATACTGACCCTGATCCCATCCCCGAAAACGTTATTGTCAAGCTTGCAATTACTGCTCCAGGCCAGGCAAGTGATTCCGGAACAGCAGTGAACATTGGTGTATTAGGACGGAGCGAGCTTTTTGGAGTCGATACCTTAGCAATAGATAATACCGGAGGATATCTCTATGTTTCTAATTCTACATTATCAGATGCTGTCTCTTATCTTTCTGTAATAAATTTGACTACAGATGCCGTCACCAAGACTATTTCTTTTGATCCTGTCCCAATTGGCGATCCTCCTGTGGATACACCAACATATCCAATTGGTATTGCCTTTTGGATGAATGATAATGATCCGCCGGTGCCTTCCGCATTTTCTCCTGTTTCTGGTTCCAATGTCACTTCAGCGACACCGACAATAAACTTTCAGACTGATGAAAACGCTACTTGCAGAATGTCACTTATGGATAAGTCATATGAGGAAATGGTAGATGACGTGCAATGTAGTGGTGCAGGAATTAAGAGTCACTTATGTATCGCGCCAGATCTGGGAGCAATTGGTACAAAAACGGTTTACATTGCTTGTATCGATGATGTTGGTAATGCGCAAAACCGCGATAACAATACAGCATATTCAGTCGTCGTCACCCAGTTATCAAAAACAGGATCATCGTATTTATTAGAGATGACAATCTCATTTAGCCTGCTCTTTGGTATTGCATTGTTGACGAATAAAAAACCAAAGATTCACCTCCGAGCAAAATAGGATATTTTTCTCTCTTCAAATTTCGAGTTGCAAAGTCTACCATTTCAGTTTATTGCTGAAGGTTGCTTTGATAAAAAGCCAAAGTACAATTTTGGCAAGTAGATTGTGTTGCTGTTTTAGAGTTGAAATTATTAATACCTGATAGTCTTTTCTTACTTGAGGAAATTGAGGATTCACTCTTAAACTTTTTCTAAGATCGATGCCCTGCGTTTTGGCCTTGGCCAGAAAGAGATTGGGGAGATCATTGTTCAGATCCTCTTGAAAGTCCTGATAGTCATCAAGTAATTGAATTATTTCGGTATCTGCCAGAATTGAGTTTACTTTGCGGCGTTTAAAATCGGAAAAATCTAGTAAAAATTCCAGATATGCTAAAGTAGTTTGCTTACGGTATTGCCAGATTTGAGGAAATTGGTTGGTTGTTTTAGCTTGCCAGCCTTGCCAGTGCAGGCGGAAACTTAATTCATTTTGCAGTTGCTGGTCCAGAAAACTTTTTAATAATTTAAATTCTTTTGCAGTTAATTGTTGTGAAATTAATGCTAAGAAGTCTTTGATCGTAATCATTTGCTGATTAATCTGGAGAACTTGAGCTGATTTGTTCTCTAAAGGGGCGTTGAGAATTGATTTGGCAAAATCAGTTACATTTTTTGGTTGAAATGCTAATTTTTTATCAATTTGATTATCGATGGCATAAACAAGCCCAATTAAATAGATTAATTTTAACTGTTGTTGGGGAGTAGTTAACTTTTCACTAAAGTAATGTAAATAGCTGATGGCATAACGATTAAGAGGTGCTTGCAGGAGATAATTTAAATAAATTTCTTCAGAAGGTTTTACCTTTAAATGCTTAATTAGATAGCGTGTGAAAATTTTGTGGTTAAACGAAAAACAGAAAATCTGCGCAGTTTCCAGGATGAATTTGATTTTGTTGAGCATGAGTTAAGTATCAAGTATTAAGTATCATGTATCAAGTAGCTGGTAGCTAACTTAAAACGACATACTAAAAAGTGTCGAAAAGCCTAAACGTCATTCCGGAAGTTAGCAATTCTTAGCGATAGCTTAGAATTGCTTGCTGTCCGGAATCTACCGATATACTAATTGGTACGAATTTTGCAAATTCCAAATTGCATTTCATTTTCATTCCCTCTCCAATTTCTGCTTCTCCCACAATTTGTAAAACTCACCTTTTAATTCCAGGAGTTCGTTGAAATTACCATCTTCAATAATTTTACCTTGATCCATGACAATGATTCTATCTAGATTTTTGATTGTGGCCAGACGGTGGGCGATGACAATGATGGTAGCTTGTTGCATATTATCGAGTAAAGCCTGGTGCATTGCTCCTTCGAGATTTGCATCGAGATGTGATGAAGCTTCGTCGAGAAGCAGAATCTGAGGATTTCGTAATACTGCCCGGGCAATGCCGAGGCGTTGTCTTTCCCCACCGGAAAGTTTTATCCCTTTTTCACCAATGATGGTATTCTCACCGTGGGGAAGCTTCGCGATCACACTTTGCAATTGGGCAATTTCAATACTTTTGGCAATGCGTGATTCTGAGACTGCTTGATCTGATGCTGCAGTGATCAAGATATTGTTACGTAAAGTATCATTGAAAAGTTCAGTATCCTGAAGCACTACAGAGACATTGTGGATGTAGCTGGCGCGATTGATGGCCTTTAGAGAGATTTTATCAAAATTAATTTCCCCGGAATAATTTTCATAAAGATCAAGAAATAATTTGAAAAGCGTGGATTTGCCTGCACCGGAAATACCTACGATACCAAGCTTGGTACTGCGTTTTATCGTTAAATTGAGATCGTGAAAGATACTAGTTTCAGCGTAGTGGAAATTGATATTATTGACAGATAATTCCTGCCAGTTTGTTGGAAATTTTAGATCACCGCTGATTTCAGATTTTAATTCCTTTAAACCATTGAGTTTTTTGATATAGACGCTGGAAATGGCAAAGTCATTGTAGAATTCTGCCAGTTCGGCAATCGCTTCAATCACTTTCCAGAATAAAGAACGAAATAAAATCAGTACTGCCACCCCGACTAATTTATTTTCGATACTGATAATGATATAAATTGTAATACCAAAATCAAAGACTCTGGTAATCATATCCAGGACATGATTGCGGAGGCGATTGATAAACAAGAATCGCCAAATATAGCGTTTTAGATCGTTGATGGTTGCTTTGATGATGAGGGCTAGATTGTCCTTGATATTGAGTGATTTGAGGGTAATGATATTATTGATTGATTCAAAAACCAGCCCTTCATTTTTTTCTTCTGTGGCACTGATTTTCTTATAACTCTCTGAAACCTTATTTGCTGTGGAGATAGCGATGATAAAGTAAATAATCATAAAAACCAGGAGCAACAAGGAAATTTTTTTATCAAATCTAGCAAAAATGATGATCACACCCAGGGAGTTAATTGTTGCTTCAATGATAATAATGAAAAAGTTTTCGATTATTTTCTTTATTCCATCACCACCATTATCAATCCGCTTGATTTTATTACCAGCATTCATAGTTTCATGCCAGCTCAAGTCCAGATCGTAAAGATGCTGTAAGGTGTCAAATCTCGCATCAATTGCAGCATATTGGGCGACTTTGAAGCCAAATAATTTGGCAATATCATGCCCGATACGATACCAGTAAGTTGCTAGTCCCCAAATAATCATTGCAATTATAATTGCATGATTATCAATAGTACTGCTAGAAAGGATGGTAATCAGTTGACTATAAGCAATTGCCGGGTAAAGATTGGCCAGATCCGAAGTTGCCCGACCAAAGGTTGCCAGTAAAAACGACCATTTGTAGGGCTTGATGTACTTGTAAAGTGTTTTTAGAATGTCCATGGAAAATAAAAAAAGTATCAAGTATTAAGTATCATGTATCAAGTAGTAGTAGCTGGTAGCTGAGTAGCTACTTTAAAACGATATACTAAGAGCGTCAAATAGCCTAAACGTCATTCCGGAAGTTAGCAATTCTTAGCGATAGCTTAGAATTGCTTGCTGTCCGGAATCTACCGATATACTAATTGGTACGAATTTTCCAAATTGCATTTCATTTTCATTCCCTCTTACTAATCCGATCCATTAGTAATGCTGAAATCACGATAAATAAGCCTCCGATTACTTCCTGGAGCGTTGGTACTTCATGATACACCAATAATCCTATCATTAATCCAAAGACAGCACCAAGGGTTAGAATGTTATTGGCAACAATTGCTTCCACATGCTCGAAACCGACAGAAATACAATAACCGACGAGCAGATAGGTAATGCCTGCTAAAAAGATGACGAATAAAACATTGATATTGTTGATCAAGAAATTAGTCGGTGAATTCTTGAGAAACAATGAGACTAAAATTGCCATCATGAAGGAAACAATTGTGCCACCAACTGTTATTTCTTCATTATTAAGATGTTTTGAGATAAATTTTCTGGTTATATAGGAGAGTGAATAGAATACAGTTGATATCAGAGCCAGAGTTTCTCCCAGTCCCCAGTTAAGAAGATGGTGGAAGTCGCTAATCGAGAGCAAACTAGCACCGATCAGGCTAAGTACGAGTAAAGCAAGTTTTTGTTTGGTTAATTTTTCCTTGAGAATAATGATGCCAAGAATTGCTGTGGTTGGGAAGGTACCAATAAATGAGACGTTAGCAAATTTGGTTCTCAGAATCGATGCTGTATAAAGCCCGACAGCAGAAATGATAAGAATACCACGGATAATAAAGAGAATAAGATCCCGGCGGGAAATTTTGGTAAAGCTTTTTAAATGAAGGTATTTGCGGTAAAAGATTAGTCCCAGAATTCCTCCTACAAAGGCGCGAGCGGCGATTTGCTGGTAGAGTGTCAATTCACTACTCATAATCCTTACCCAGATACCCATTACCGCACCTAGAAAGGCATAAGCAACTAGTGCCAGGATTCCTTTTTCTTTTTGAGAAATATTAAACACGTTGCAATTACAAATATTGCAGCATTATAGCACTGTTTAATGGTAGCCGGTAGTCGGTAGACAGTAATCGGAAATCAGGTAAAAGTTCCAGCCATAGGCTGGTAAGCCTTTGGCTTAAGAAGATAAAAATCTAGGAATCTAAAAAAATTATGCAAATTGTCTGAAAATAACAAGCAACTTGGAAATTGTTATTCATCATTTATAATTCATAATTCATAATACTTAATTCTTAATTTTCCTACCAGCTACCAGCTACTTTTTTTTCTAGTCTACCGATTCTAGTGTTTAAACAGATCAAAACTATATCCTACCAAAATCACTAATGATGTTAGGCCGATGAATCCGCCGATAATTAACATCAAATTTGCTGGATCAGAAAAATCACTGGTTATTTTAGTTTGGAGTCCAGGGATAGTGAAGAGGACTTTGGGTAGGGAGACATTGCTATCGGTTGAGATTCCAGCGACTTGTGGTTGTCCGGGAGCTTCAGTTACTGCAATAACAGTACGATTATTTATTGTATTTAAGGCATTTTTCGTATATGTTTCTTCGGTTGTGACGTGTCTTTGAGTAGAAAGATAAAACTGGTAACTAATCACAGGTGCTAGAAAAAAAATAGCAAATAATACCAAAATGATTTTTAGTTTGATTTGGTTAATATCTAAATATATACCATGATTGGGTATTTCTTTTTTCTTGGCCATAATTTGAAATTTCTATAGAATTATTCTTACATATTTTCAGCATTTAGTTAAGAGGACAACTCAAGAAATTTTATGATAGAATAAAGCGAAATTTCGTTTATTTTGGCTTTTATCTCTTAACTTTTTATGCCAAAGGCTTAACAACCTATGGCTGGAACTTTTACCTATTATTTTTTAACTTTTCTACCATGATCAAACCTAAAAAGAAATCCGGTTGTTTAATGTGGTTTTTTTTATTTGGTGTAATGTTAATACTTGCTGCTGTGGGTGGGGCGCTATATGCTCAGCAATGGTATCAGGACGGGATTAGTAAGCCGATTTCCACAGATAAAACAACAGTGAAGCTAGAAATTAAATCAGGCACGTCATCTAAAGGTATTGGTAGTCAATTAAAACAAGCCGGATTAATTGACAATGAAACAATTTGGCAGATTTATGTTAAACTTGAAAAACCCAAATTTTTAGCCGACAAATATGATTTACCGAAAAATCTTTCGATCAAAGAATTGGCTATGATTTTGAGTAAAGGACAGGAAGATAAAACTCTCAAAGTGACTTTGCCGGAAGGGATTGGATTGACAAGAGTAGAGAAGATTTTTACAGAAACACAGGGCTGGGAAAATTTTGATGCTGCTCGTTTTAAAACAATACTGGAAAATCCCGATGATGTAGCATGGAGTGATGACATCCAGACATTTCTCAATCGTGATAAGCCTGAGGGTAAATCCCTTGAAGGTTTTATTTATCCTGAGACTTATGCCTTTCTTACTGCTGCATCTGAGCAAGATTTGGTAGAAATTATGTTAAGGCAATTTATTAAGCAAATTGATACCCTTGATTTTTCTACTAGCAAGCGTTCATTTTATGAAGTTTTGACTTTGGCATCAATTGTAGAAAGAGAAAGTCTCAATGAAACTGACCGTCCATTGGTAGCAAGCGTTTTCAATAACCGTCTGGATAAAAAAATGTTATTACAATCAGATGCTACGGTCAATTATGCCACAGGAAAGAGTGAACTCCGACCAAGCAATCAGGATTTAAAACTGGATTCGCCATATAATACTTACAAATATATTGGTTTACCACCGACACCAATTAATAGTCCCAGATTGGCATCAATTGCTGCTAGCCTTACACCACAAAAGTCAGATTACCTGTATTTCATTCATGATGCAGATGGCGTAGCTCATTTTGGCAAGACAATCAATGATCATAATAAAAATATTTGTAAATATCTTGATAAAACTTGCTAAAGCGTTTTGGTATACTTTTAAAGTTAATCGGCATCAAATAGCCTTCTGGTTAGGGCTTTTAATACTATTCACAGTTTTCAGACTTCCTGCTTTTTTTACCCCGCATTATTATGTGGATGAAGGCATGTATGCTTCTGTAGCAGCCATGTTACACAAAGGAATGCTGCTTTATCGTGATGTTTATGATCACAAACCGCCGTTATTATTTTATATTTACGCCAGCTTTGGTAATTATCGGATTCTGTTTAAAGCTAAATTAGCTTCATTTCTTCTGGGACTGCTCACGATTTGTTTGATCTTTCCAGTTATCAAAAAATTGGTTAATCCGAAAGCGGCCCGACTTAGTACATTATTTGCTGCAGTGTTAATTGGGTCTAATCTACTTGAAGGTTCAATTGCTAATGCTGAAGTGTTTTATTTGCCATTATTAGTTGGCGCTTTGTATTTTCTGGTAGCTGTTAAGCAAGCAAAGTATTTTTGGGCAGGATTATTGCTGGGAATTGCTTTTCTGATTAAATTTCAGCCCATTCTAACTGCTTTGGCACTGGGGTATTTCCTATTTTTTGAGAACGGCAATCAAAGTTTGAATTTCAAAAAGTTATTTCCACTAGAAAAGTGCCAGCGAATTGGTAAATTATTCCTTGGAGTAGCTACTCCTTGGCTATTTTGGGCGCTTTTGGAAATATCGCGACATAATTTTGGGCGCTTTATCCAGGCTGCATATTTAGATGCTTTTAGCTATTCCGGCTATCAATTCGACACTGGAAATCTTTTGTTTAATCTTTTATCTTCCACGCTTATTTAATTATTATTGGGTTTATGCTCTTTGCTTTGGATTACTTGGCGATATTCTCGAAAAAAGCTCTCCCGCTCGCTATTTTTAATAATATTATATTTTTTGGCTGATTTGGGAGCAGCATTGCTATCGGGTAGACGATATTTGCATTATTTTTTACCAGCGGCAATTAGTGGCAGCTGGTTAATTGCGTATTATTTTTCATTAATTTGGCCAAAATTACGGCGTTCGGAAAAGCTGGCACAGTTGTTAATATCGCTATTAGTAGGCATTTTTTCGGTAAGTTATTTGATTTATGGTCTTGCCGGTAATGCCGGAAATAAATTTAAAGATCCCCGGTATTTTACGGCAGCTGATTATCTGGATTATTTCCAAAAAGTAGTGACAGATCATCACTATAATTTTTATTATAACTTTTATTACCATTTATTTCATCACAGTCTTGGGAGTGATGATTATTTGACTTTTTTCAATCAGGATGAATTTAAATTACAAAGCCTTAAATTCATGACAGATCGTTATGCCGAGGATCAAGTCTACATTTATACAAACAATGGCTGGGCATATTACTACACAGGTAAAATAATACCAACTAAGATTTTTGTGGCATTCCAATTATTTTATCAAGGAAATGGTGATTATCAAAAAGATACAATGGTTGAACTGAAGTAGCATCAGATTGAACTTGTGGCTGTAGATAAGTCTATTCAACCTTTTACAGATTTGCAGAATTATCTCAACCAGAATTATTTTCAAATCGGGACTGATCAGTATTTTACGTATTTTGCCTTAATTGATTAAGTTTTCAGAATTATTATCGAGGAATTCCTGAAGTATTATTCGTGCTGCTTCGCTGTCTGAGTTTTCGCGTTTTCTGCCCCTAGCACCAGATTCAGCTTGTTTTGTCGAGTATGTTTCATCCCAGAAAATCACCGGGAGTTTGGTAGTAGTTTTTAGTTGAGTTGCAAAAGCTTTCACTTTGAGAGTTTGTGGTGAATCTACTCCCTGGAAACCGCCTGGTAGACCTAAGATAATTTCTTCGATTTTTTCTGCCTGACAAAGTAACTGAATTTTCATTAAGGCTTCATCCAGGCTTTTGACATGCAAAGTTTCTTTAGGCGCTGCAAACATTCCCAGCTCATCTGAAATGGCAATGCCAAACTTCCTTGCTCCATAGTCGATGCCGAGATATTTCATGAATTTGTGACTGCAAGTAAATATATCTTGTTTAGATAATTATATTTTATTTATTACTTAATTAAAAATGAAAAAAATTGCTCTTATTGCAATTTCCATGGTAGCAGTAGCTACAATGATGCTGGGATCATTAATGATTTTCAGTAATACCACAGCTAACGCTGATGGTCTTCAACAGAAGTGTGTGATGCTCTTCACGAAATATACTCCTGGTTACACAACTAACTGTGTTGCTGCAGGTGATTCACGTTATTACATTTCTGGAGCCGATGGTGGTTATATCAAATGTATTCGTCCTGGTTATCCCATTGCCCGTGGTTGTAAATATGGCTGGTAATCCATTTTTTGAAATGTTTTTCCACAATAAACAGGGCGCCAGCCCTGTTTATTTTCAATTTTTCGGTTTCCGATCACCGGTCACCGCTTACCGTTTTTAATATAGGATATTATTCTTATTTATGCTATAATAATAACATCATTTTATATTTTATTTAATTACTTAACTATCATGATGAAGAAAGTAATTTTATCAGTCTCTACAGTTATCGCGATTGCTACTATAGCACTCGGAAGTTTGCTGTTCACTCAAAGTTCTGTATCAGAAGCGTATGGTCCAGTTCAATTGGAAATTTGTAAATTTAAGGATTCAACAACTACATTTAGATGTACACGAAGTCCTATTAAAGCAGATTTAGGAATTATGCCAAGTAAATATTATTTAAGTTTATCTGATAAAAAGGATAATGTAGATCAAACTTCAGAATTATATTATTGTAATACTCTCACAGATACAAAAACTGAAGATTGTGAAAAGGTTTCGGTTGATATGGTTAATCATAGTGATAAATGTCAGATGACATTAGGTAAAAGTAGTGTAAAAATAAAATTTGATTGTACAAATAATAATAAAAAACAGGCTTTTCCTGCAGGTTATTATTATTCAAATTCTACTGCAGATGGAACTGGTGAAATATTAGTATGTAAAAAGACAGATGCAGCAAATAAAATTATCAAGCAATGTAAACCAATTGCAAGAGATTTCAAACATAACGGTTAAGTTTAAATTTCATTCTAAAAAGCAGGGCAGAGTCCCTGCTTTTTTTATTGCCTGATCACGCTAGCAATTCGTTCATTTACAAAATTTCTTTGCAATTTATTATAGTGAGGCAATATAATAATGATTCAGATTAGTTAATTTTTGTAAAAATTATTTATGAATAATTCCAATATTTTCGTGAAGTTTTCGGAGTTTTTTATTAAGAAATGGCGTTTGTCGATTCTGTTGTTGGTAAGTATTACTGTTTTAGGCTATTTTGCTTATACAAATGTTTTGAAGCGTGAGAGTATGCCACCGATCGAAGTTCCTATGGGAGTGATAGTTTCACCATATTTTGTTAATGATACTAATATTGTTAATGAGAAAATTACTAAGCCGTTGGAGAATGTAATTGGCACAATTCCGGAAGTTAACAAGGTGTCTTCTGAAACAAGCGAGAATTTTTCCACAGTAACTGTTAGTTTCAATCAGGGTGTCACATCTAAAGAAGGCATGAATCTGATTAAGCAGGTCGTTACAAGCAATACATTACCTGCTGGCGTTACTCCCAATTATATTATCATCGAAGCAAGTAAATTCGATGGGTTACATGATCTTCTCATTCCGATTAGTGGTAAAGACAAGACCCTTCAGGAAATTCAGACTAAAGGTACCGAAATTGCTAATAAATTGCAGGATACTAATAAAGTTTCCAAGGTGGAAGTGATTAATGCAATTAAAACAGAGCAGAATCCCATAACTGGCGAATCGATTACGTATTTGGATACAATTAGCCGTCTGGGAGTGGAATCTGATGGCAAGTTGAATTTCATTGATGCTGTATATCTGGGGATCAATCGTAAGAACTCTGATGTCGGTACAATTGAGCTCTCAGATGCGATGCATAATGAGATTAAGAGTCTACAAGAACAAGGCATGCTAGATGGCTACACAGTTACTTTCAGTAGTGGTGATCCGGCGATAGCTTTACAACAGCAAATTGATAATTTACAAAGTAATGCAGTTTCGGCTGCCATTATTGTTTTAGTAATAATTTTGATTCTTGTTAATTGGCGTGCTTCTTTGATTAGCGTGATTTTTATCATTTCTGTATTGGCTGCGACAGCCTTGACATTTGTATTTATCGGCTATTCGATCAATACAATGACTTTGTTTGCCTTGATTCTAGTTTTGGGTTTATTTGTTGATGATGCAATTGTAGTAATTGAAGCAATTGATGCTCAGAAACAGGCGGGTCTCAAAGGGATGGAGGCAGTAAAACGGGCGATTCTTAAGGTAGGAGTGGCTGATACGATCGGTACTTTCACTACCATGCTTGTTTTCGTACCGATGGCTTTGATCTCGGGTATTATGGGTGATTTCATCCGAATTATGCCTGTAACTGTTATTTTGGCTTTAGCTTTGTCTTTGGCCATTGCTTTGTCGATTATTCCGTTTCTTTCCTACAAATTTCTTGCTGAGAAAAATGAAAAAAAACCAAAAAATTTATTAGAGAAATTTTCTCAAGCATTGTATCTACCTGGTCTTTTCGTGACTGACTTAGGACGGAGAGTTAGTATTCTGCTTGATAAATATTTGCAAAGTTTCTGGCTTAGTTTGACTGTAGTGGTGGTGAGTATTGCTCTAGTAATTTTTGGATTGGTATTTGCTGCCAAAGTACCATTTACCATTTTTCCTCCTGCAAAAGATGGCGAAAATATTATGATTCTTTATACAATGCCTGAAGGTACTACTATTGAAAAGGCTTTAGAAAATGTTAAGAAGATTGAAACAATTATGCAGGATACTTCTTCGGAATTTAAGACAGTAAATTATATTAGTACTAATGAAAAATCTGGTTACATTTATGCTGAATTGACAAGCATGAAAACACGTAAGACGACTTCTGGAGAGATTGTAAAAAAGTTAAATAGCCAATTTGGAGCGATTAAAGAGCTTCGAGTTAAAGCTGAACAGCCATCTGCTGGGCCAATTTCTGATGATTATGCTTTTCAAATTCAAATTTACAGCGAAGATCCTGTAGTACTTAAAAATGCGACAAATGAAATAAAAACCTATTTATTGTCATTAAAACTGGCAGAGGGAATTAAAGTAGAGGATGTATTAATTAGTAATTTAATTTCAATAGGTAAGAATGATGGACAACGTTTTGCATTAATTAAAGCTAAAATTACAGCTTCTGACAATCAAAGTGGTAATTTGCAAACATTGATCAAGGATGTGAAAGATCATTATACTACTGAAGAAATGGGAAAGATTGGTTTGGGTGAAAAGGGAATAGGTTATGACCTTGGTATGGAGTCTGAAATGATGGGTTCATTTAATTCTGCTTTGGTAGGTTTAATGATTAGTCTGGTAGTGATGTATGCAATTCTGGTAATTCAGTTTGATTCATTCACTCAGCCATTTCTTGTATTTTTAGGAATTCCCTTTAGTTTCATTTTATTATTCCCTGGTTTGAAAGCAACAGATAATCCAATGAGTTTCTTTGTCCTATTGGGAATAACAGCTCTTACAGGAATTCTCGCTAATAATATTATTATGCTCCTGGATTTTGCCAAAAGACGGGCAGTTGAGGAAAAGAAAAATCCTCGTGAAGCTATAGTGGGAGCAGTAAAACGTCGTTTTAGACCACTCGTTGCTACTTCATTGATTACGATTTCCGGATTATTACCATTAGCAATTAGCGATCCTTTTTGGTCTGCTTTGGCGCTCTCAATTATTTTCGGATTAATCGCCTGTACGACAATGGTAATCTTTGTACTACCTGTTTATTACGTAATGCTGGAAAATTCCAGACTTTGGGTGAAACTGCGACTTGGAAAACTAGTACACCTGGTTGTGAGTTCCGATATCCAAAAATAAATAGTGGTCACCTAAGTCAGCATATACAATTCTGATATCGCCAGTAATTGAAAAAGCGTGAAGAGACAATTTATTTCCGATCGAGATATGATCTTTCACTGATAGTGAATTTTGCAGAAATTGGTTGATTCGTTTAGTAGCTTTACTGCGTAATTTGTGATATGGACTGATTCTTTTCTGGAAATGTTTTCTGAAAGTATTTGAATATTGAATTGGTTTAGGCATTTACATTAGCTTCAAGATCTTCAAGCATATCATTTGCATTAGTATATGTCTTTGTATTACCTGCCAAATATTTGTTTTTTTCCAAATTTATCATTTGTTGATACACAGCTTCTTTTTTGGAGGTGAGTGAAGTAAAGGGTAAATATTCGAGATTTCCGTTAATAGCACCTACCAGCATAGCGCGAACCATTTCTGGAAGATTATTAAATCCAAGTTGCTGGGCAATGTCTTTACTTTTAGTTTCGAGTTCAGTGGAAATCAGAACTTGCAGATTAGTTTTTTGTTTCATGGTTAAATCTAATAATAATTAATGGTAGAACATTCGTGTCACAATGTCAAATCAATATGGTTACAACTTAGTATTTGATTCGTATTTTCTACACTGCGGTGTTATAATTTCATGCAAAGTGTAAAATTTGAAGGAATTGAAAGAGCACCGTAAAATGAATTCTAAATAATTAAATTTTAATTTCCAAATCGGATTTGAAAATTAATTCTTAGAATATCAAATTTTTCTTTTTGGGTTTTCTTCTAAATTTCTTCAAAAAATTTTCCACTTAAAAGTTTATCTATTAATTTAATAAAAATGTATAACGAAAAAACAACTACCGTTAGTGTAGGTGGTAAGGATATGATCTTTAAAACAGGCAAATTAGCACCTCGTGCTGATGCTGCTATCTGGGCTCAAATGGGTGAAACTGTAGTATTTACAGTTGTTTCCATGGGTTCAGAAAATACTGAATTGGATTATTTTCCTTTATCCATCGAATATATCGAAAAATTTTATGCTGGCGGAATTATTTCTGGATCAAGATTTATTAAACGTGAGCGCAGACCTTCTGATGAGGCTACTTTAAAGGCAAGACAGGTAGATCATTCAATCAGATCATTATTTCCCAAAGGATTCAAACGCGATGTCAGTGTAGTGATCAATGTACTTTCTTATGATGGTGTAAATAATCCAGAGGTGCTTGCTGTGAACTCAACTTCCATGGCTTTGATGATTTCTGATATTCCTTTTAATGGTCCAAGTGCTGCAGTAAAATTGGCAGTTAAAGCTGGTCAGATTTCAGTGAACGGTATTCATGAAGCCACTGAAATCGATGGCGAATTTATCGTTTCTGTTCGTGAGGACAAAATTTTAAATATTGAAGGTTGGGGCAAAGAAATACCTGAAGAAATGATGGATCAGGTTTTAGATAGTGCAGTCAAGGAATGTCAACCAATTCTTGCTATTCAGAAGACTTTTGCAGCTGAAGTAGGGAAAAAAAAACTAGAATTTGCCGAAGCTGCAGTTGACCAGGATATCCTGGAAGTTGTCAAAGCAGAGGCTATCGCAGATATTACCCGTGCTCTATATGATGCTGAAGATCGCAATGCCGTATACAAAGAAATTGTTACTAAAATTCAGGAAGCTCATGAAGATTGGAGCGCTAAGCAAATTCTCGAAGCGGTGGAATATCAAGCACGGAGAATTATGCGTGACAATATTTTAGCAAACGAAAAACGTACCAGTGGACGTAAACTTGAAGAAATTCGTGAACTAGAAATTGAAGTGGGCGTACTTCCTAGAGTGCACGGATCAGCATTATTTCGTAGAGGTCAAACTCAATGTCTTTCAGTTCTTACTCTTGGTTCTACAAGGCTAGGGCAAGTAATGGAAAGCTTTGAAGGAGAAGAGGAAAAAAATTTCATGCATCATTACAATAGCCCCAATTATTCTTTTGGAGCTGCTGGACGATATAGTTATTATCCAGGGAGACGGGAAGTAGGCCATGGCAATATCGGAGAAAGTGGCTTAAGAAATTTGATTCCTGACATTTCAGCATTTCCATATACGATTCGGGTTGTATCAGAAATTATGTCACAAAATGGTTCCAGTTCTATGGCTGCAACTTGTGCTTCTAGTTTAGCCTTGATGGATGCGGGTATTCCATTGAAAAAACAGGTAGGAGCAATTGCTATTGGTTTAGTTACAGATGATGCAGATGTTAGTAAGTATAAACTACTAACAGATATGGAGGATGTAGAAGATTTCTATGGAGATATGGATTTCAAAGTTACTGGTACAGAGTTAGGACTTACTGCAATTCAATTAGATAATAAATTAATGGGCATTCCAGCTGAAATTCTTAAAGTAGCTTTCAGACAATCACGTAAGGCACGTATGGAAGTATTGGCAGCAATGAATGCGGTATTATCTGCACCAAGAAGTACTTTATCAAAGTATGCTCCTCGTGTGGAAAGTATCAAAATTAATCCCGCTAAAATTGGTGAGGTGATTGGACCAGGCGGTAAAATGATCAAAGCGATTATTGAAGCTGCTGGAGTTGGCACTGACATTGATATTCAGGATGACGGTCAAGTAAATATTACCGCTTTGAATCAAGAACAAATTGCTATTGCCAAAAAAATGGTGATGGATATTGTTGCTGAACCTGAAGTTGGGCAGATTTATGATGCTAAGATTGATAAAATTACTACTTATGGTGCATTTGTAAATGTTAGTCCGTCGATTACAGGATTGGTACATATTTCAGAATTAACTGATGGTTTTATCAAAGATCCGCATGAATTGATCCATGAAGGTCAGGAGGTAAAAGTAAAATTACTTGGAATGGATCGTGGTAAGCAAAGTTTTTCTATGAAAGGGTTGAATAATTTTCCTGCGAAGCAAGTAGTGGAAGCGAAAAAATAACGTTCTTAATTTATAAATTATTTCCGATTACCGATCACCGGATACCGGACACCGATTTAGTTTATGGTTACACGCGCCCTAAAATCTATCAAGACATTACTCGTTAAAGAACAGAATGAAATTTTGTCAGCAGCAGCCATTCTGATGATCCTTGGTTTCTTCGGTAAAGTTAGCGGAATGTTACTGCAAACTCTTACTGCCAGACAGTTTGGTGCCGGCAAAGAGACAGATATATTTTATCTGGCTTCAGTTATTCCTGAAACGATTACTAACATCATTTTAATTGGTGCTATTTCCGGTTCTATTATCCCAATTTTTGTAAAAGTAAAAGAGCAGCAGGGTGATAAGTTATTTACTCGTTCTTTCAGTACTACTTTCAATATTAGCGTTGGTGTGTTTATTTTGCTTTCGATTCTTACTGGAATATTTGCTGGTAGATTGGTTCCATTGGCAGTGAGTATGACTGATTCAGGCACTAGTAAAATTAGTGCTGCCGAAATGCAACAGGTAGTTTTAATGATGCGGGTGTTGTTAATTCCGCAAATTTTTCTGGCAATTAGTGCTTTTGTTTCAACCTCACTAAATATTTATCATCGTTTTATTATTCCTCAGTTAGCTCCAATTTTTTTTAATCTGGGTCGAACCATTGGAATAATGATATTGGTCCCTTTGATGCATGGCAGTATTTGGGGATTGGTCTGGGGTACTTTTCTTGGTTCTTTTTTACATTTAGTCATTCAGTTACCTTTGATGAAGCATTTAGGAATTAGTCTTAAATATGGATTTATTGATTGGAAAGATCGTCATTTTAAAGATGTTTTTAAATTGGGTTTACCTCGAATAATTAGTCTCAGTGCTGAACAATTCGCTGTAGTTGTTGATAGTGTGATTGCCTTTGGACTTACCACCGGTTCATTGACGGCTTATCAATTTGCTATACGCCTGATAAGCTTTCCATTAACTGTATTTGGTACATCATTTGCACTGGCTTCATTTCCTTCACTTTCCAAGCTTTATGCCAAGGGTGCGAAAGTTGAATTTGAAAAGTTAATCAGTAAATTAATAAACCAGGTTTTGTTTCTTTCGCTTCCAGTGGCGGTGATTTTATTGGTTTTGCGTATTCCGATTGTTCGATTAGTTTATGGTATTTTTGGAGGAAGTTTTAATTGGGAAGATACAAAGCAGGTAGCATGGGTATTATTATTTTTTACATTGGGAATATCTTTTGAAGGATTACGGGGTACATTATTTAGGATTTATTATTCAATTCATGATTCACGTATTCCTTTGATTTCCAGTATCTTTGTGATGATTGGTGGTGCCGTCACAGGAATTATGTTTACTAATTATTTTAGTCATTTTCCTAATTTTTCCATCAGGGAAATTACTTTTCACTTTGGTTATTTTTTCTCAAAAGGGACTGGCGCAGCAGGAGTAGGTGGTTTAGCTTTGAGTTCAAGTTTGATTTTTACTATGGAATTTATATTTTTAGTGGGCATGCTAAAATATCGCGGGGCAGTGACTGAACTAAAGCCAATTGTGATCAAAATTCTGAAGAAATTACTGGTAGTTTTATTGATGCTGATAGTGAGTTATGCAATGAGTAAAATGTGGGAAGAGGTATTGGATACTGCCAAAACATTACAATTAATATTATTAACAGTCACTACTTCTTTTGCTGCATTTATGCTTTATCTCTGGGTAAGCTTCATTTTAGGAATCGAAGAAGTAGAAACCTTTATTACATTTATTGGGAGAAATCTGAAACGCTTTAAGAAAAAATAAATGGATTCACAATTCCAACCTAAAAAATCAAATCTCTTGATTAGTATTCTAAAGTTACCATTTCATTTGGTTAGATCATTACGTTCATTAATAATAACTTTAATGATTTTGGTCCAGCTTGGCTTGGTTTTAATAGTCATATTATTAATTTTTCGACCTCCAAGTGTCTGGACACCTTTTAAGAAATATTTGAATTCCAATTATGAACCTAGAGTGTATTTGGAAAACTCTGATGAAATATATCAGGAAATCAATGCAGTTCAAGGTCGCGAAGAATTGTCATTGGATGAAACGCAACTTTCGGTTTTAATTAGTGAAAAATATAATGCTTTTAGTGCCGCCGATGCCTTGATTTCAGATCATCAATTAACATTGTATTTTAATATTGAAGAAGAGAAAAAAGCACCTTTATGGATCAAAGTTATTTTGAAAGAAAATGGTGATCATTCTTTAAACATTGATTCTATTGGCTTTATTAGGTTCAATGTCCCAGAGTCATTGATAAAATTAGTGAACAAATATTTTATAAAAATCAATGATTTGATTCATCAGAAATCTCTCAAGGACCTATTAATAGAAATTCTTAATCAGGATAAATTTGATAAAAATGTTTTTATCACAGATAGTTGGTTTGAGGAAAATCGATTAATTCTTAATGTTGAAAAGCAATGATTTTTATTTTTCATGGTGAAAACTCTTATGCAAGTGCAACTGCTTTAAAAAAAGCAATCCAAGGTAAGGAAGTTAAAATAATTTGGGGTGATGAGCTTGATAATATCGGGAAGATTGTTGCTGCTGGTGATAGTTATTCTTTATTTGCCAATGCCCCACAAACTCAAGTGATAAAGTTATTTTTTCATAATAAAAAAAAGAGTTTGCAGGAAGCGTTATTAAATTTCTTGGAAAAAAATCAAATTTTGGCAGCTGATTTATATTTTTGGGAAGCTTCAGCTATTGATAAACGGACCAAAATTTACAAGTTTTTTTTAAAGCATTTTACAGTTCAGGAGTTCAAATCACTTTCAGAACAAGAGTTGATAAATTGGGTGAAAAAACAGTTTGAAATTGAAGGATTGAAAGTAGCTACTAATTTGATATTTAAAATTATTGAAAAAGTGGGACCTTGGCAAGAGGTATTGATTCAAGAAATTGAAAAAATAACTTTATATTTAAAAAGTCAGGCTAGAGAAATATTTGAATTAAAAGATCTGGAGATTATTTCAGCTACTGATCAGGAAAGAGAAGTTTGGTCTCTTCTGGATGCATTGGCAGCACGTGATCGTCAAAAAGCACTTCAGGAATTAAAGTATCTTCTCAAGACACAATCAGATTATCCATTTATAGTAAGTATGTTAGCAAGACAATTAAAAATTCTTTTTTTGTTATTGAGTAAAGAGATTAGTCGTAACGATTTAACTGAGCGGCTCAAATTGCATCCGTTTGTGCTTTCTAAGGCCAGTAAGTATTTGTATAAATTTGATGTCAAAAAAATTAAATTTCTTTTTAGTAAAATTGTTGACTTGGATTTTGCTGTCAAGCAAGGTAGAATAGAGCCAATCATTGGACTAAATTTATTTATTGCAAGTATTTAAAAATGAAAAGGCACCTGTTTCTGCTAATATTTCTGGTAATAATATGTTTTGGCTTCATTGGATCTCAGCATGTATCAGCAGTTACAATTATTGCACGTAAACAAGCAAATTTTGATGAACAGCTGGTAAAGGAAGCAGAAAATTATGGCAGTAGCAATTCAATTATTATCACCCCAATTTTTGTTAATTCCTCTGAAAATTATTCTGAGTTGGAATGGCTTCAAGGATTATTTTATTATCAGGCTGCTAAATTAAATTTTGGTGATTTCACATATCATTATTTGCTGCTTCCTGATGGTACTATCTATAAAGGAAATTCCAAGGGTGAAGATCAGAGACTAAAGATAGAGAGCACACTTTCAGGACCTATTGTAATCGGATATTTAGCTCAGCCGGATGGGGTAGATTTCTCGACTTCAGCTAAAGATTCTTTACCTGGATTAATTTTAGATATTGTAAATCGGCAAAATATTGCTTTGGATCAAGTACAAATGAAGAATGTAATTTATCAGGTTACAACTGAAGGTATGGTAACTATTAAGGCCAATGATTTGATAAGTGGACATTGGACGAAAAGTCTTGATGAGTTTAAGCTAAAAATACAACCACAATTAGTACCAAACACTAAAACATATAATTTAAGTATTGAAAAAGTTACTTTACCAAGTGAAAGTGTAAAATATGGTGATAATGTAATAGCTAAGATAATTTTGAAAAATAATAGTGACAGTGTGCTTTATCAGGGAAGCGACTATGAGCCATTGGTATCTAAAGAAGCAGGAGGTTTTAGCAAGTTTTATATTAATGAAGTCTGGATCAGTTTAACTCAAGTTGCCTTGATGCCGGAAGGTTCTATGCTTCGTCCAGGTGAATCTCAAGAATACCAAGTGAAACTCGCAGTGCCATTATATTTTGGAGAGCAGATTGAAAAATTTAAGTTGATTAATTCTTTAGGAGTCCCTTATTCCAATTTATCTTTTGATATTAAATTAAATGTGCTTCGACCTGATAAAGAAATAATTGAGATTTCAGAAACTGGTGTCGGATATTTAAAAGTAAGGGCTAGTGCATCTGGCTCAGCTGAAGTTACGACCAGGGTATCTACAGCACAGCGCTTTATTGTTTTAGAGAGAAATGATGGAGGCTGGGTCAAAATTGATCTTGGAAACAATACTTCAGGATGGGTGGCCCAACAATATACAAAAAAAGTATAAATTTAAGAAATTTTTAAGAAATTCCTGTTAAAGTATTTATTACAAATCATAGTATTTTTGCTGTAAATAAATTAGCATATTTACTATTTTATATCTTTTCAAATACTCTAGAGCAAATTCGGGGATGATGATAAGTTTTTGATAATTAAATAGTAATTAATTTGACTCTGCCAGTATACTAAGTATACTATATAAATATTATTTCATTTTTTATTATAATTTTATGACAACTTCAACTACTGCTTCAGCTTCTACGACAGTGATCAAACCCATTTTATCACCGACAAAATCAAAAATTGACCCGGGAAAACAAAAAGCTTTAGATCTCGCCATGCAACAAATAGAAAAACAATTTGGTAAAGGATCAGTGATGCGCCTTGGAGATAAGCCTGTGGTTGATGTGGAAGTGATTTCTACAGGAGCTTTATCATTAGATATTGCTTTAGGCATTGGTGGAGTACCTAGAGGCAGAATTGTAGAAATTTATGGACCAGAATCATCAGGAAAAACTACTTTGGTTTTGCATATAATTGCTGAAGCTCAAAGCAAAGGCGGTGTCGCAGCCTTTATTGATGCAGAACATGCTTTTGATCCTACTTATGCTAAGGCTATAGGAGTGGATACAGATGAACTGTTGGTTTCTCAGCCAGATAATGGTGAACAGGCTTTGGAAATTCTGGAAACTCTTGTACGTTCTGGAGCAGTAGATGTAGTAGCAATTGATTCAGTGGCTGCACTTACACCAAGAGCCGAGATCGAAGGAGAAATGGGTGATTCACATATGGGACTTCAGGCTAGATTGATGAGTCAGGCACTACGTAAAATTACAGGTATTGCGTCCAAAATGGGGACAACTATTATTTTCACTAATCAGCTAAGAATGAAAATTGGCGTAATGTTTGGTAACCCGGAAACGACAACTGGTGGTAATGCATTGAAGTTTTATGCTTCTATTCGAATGGAAATTAGAAGAAAGGAAAAAATTGGTACTTTGGATGATGTCAAAGGTCATGTAGTAAAAGTAAAAGTAGTGAAAAATAAAATGGCTCCACCATTTAAAGAAGCAATTTTTGATATTGTTTATCCAACTGGAATTGATAAAGTCAGTTCTTTGATAGATGCTGCAGTACATTTTGATATTATTCAAAAAGCAGGTGCCTGGTATAAAAAGGGCGATTTACAGTTAGCACAAGGCAAAGAAGGCACTAAAGAGCTTTTAAAGTCAGATGATAAATTACGTAAAGAAATTTTTGCAGCAGTACGAGAAAAAGCAAAAATGAAATAATCAAGTCTTGCTTCGGTAACACATTGATTTATCTAGCGGGAGTTAATTTTTACCTTTTCGGTAACATATTCATTTATCTAACACGAATAAAATTTTTCGAGAACTGGGGATTATCATAAGTGATAAAATGTGCTAATATATTACTCATATTGTATTTATCACAGTCTTTTGCTTATTAATACCGCGTCAGTTTGATTATTTTTCATTGTGAGTTTATATAATCGAACATCGACCGGAATTATTCTATAGACCTTATAAATAATAATTGTGGCTATAATAGCCTAAAATTTTAAATCTGGTGTGCATATTCAAAATTAACTTCAGCAGATTTAAAATGCAAGGTCTACAATCAATATTATTTAGTATTTGAAAGGACTTAGTATCATATTTCATATTAGCATTTTAGAATTATGAGTAATGTTTTTAAAAGTTTAGATGCTTTATTTATTTCCAAAGTACGGATTAAAGCACTTAAATATTTTGTGTTAAATCCTGAAGTTCCAATTCATTTACGTGGTGCAGTAAGAGAATTTGATGAAGAGATAAATGCTGTAAGGAGAGAACTGTCAAGGCTTGAAGAAATTGGATTTCTTACTAGCGAGCCCCGTGGCAATAAAAAATATTTTGCGTTAAATTCAAGACATATTTTTTTGGATGAACTTACCAGTATTATTCATAAATCTTTTGGTTTAGGTGGTGCAATTGTTAAAAATGCTAGTAAAATTGGTGAAGTTAAATTTGCTGTACTTACAGAGAATTATATTCGTAATCTGGCGCAAGCGAATAAGGTTGATTTAATTGTAGTAGGTGAAGTTAATCTCGATAGTTTAGCAGCAATAGTTGCTGAAGTAGAAAAAAATTTAAATCGGGAGGTACATTATGCTGTTCTGAAAGCAGCTGAATTTTTACTTAGGAAAAAACGTCGTGATGTTTTTATTATGGATTTTTTAATGAGTAATAAAACTTTCTTGATTGGTCACTCTGAAGATATGAATTAATTTTAAGACAAAATCTATTGGCAATAAACGGTGAATTTTTACATCAGAATGCAATTAATAAAGATCGATATAAGGTCTGGTTTAAACAAGCTGATTTTGATTTTCATGCTGCTACTTTGAGCATGGAACACGGTTATTATGAATGGTCTACCTATCAGGCAGAACAGTCTGTAGAAAAGGCTTTCAAAGCTATAATTGCTCATGCCGGTTGGCAGCCTCCTCGTATGCATAAAATTCCAATTTTGCTTGGTATTTGCAATAATGTCAATCTCCGTTGTCATGATACAATTTTTCGTTTTAAGCATATTGAATCATTTACATTTATTTCCAGATATCCATTTTTGATTCCAGGCAAACGTGTTACTCCACATGAGCTGATCAACGAGGAAGATGCCAGGAAAGCTCTAAATCAGGCTGGAGAAATCCTAGATAAAGTGGGTGAGATTTTGAGATTTCCAGTCACAGAGATGCATGGAGATATTAAGGTAATTGAGTCTTATAATGCTCAACAAATTGAAAATCGTTTAATAGAAATAAAAAATAAAATTATTAATGAATTGAATCCGGAAAAGATTGTACTTTTTGGCGGATATGCGCGTGAGTATCCTGAGAAGAAAACCGGTACAATGGATATTTTAATTATTGCTGATACCAAATTATCATTTATTCAGAGAATTAAAAAAGTACGTACTATTACTCGTGGTCAAAGTCCAGTAATTGAACCTTTGATATATACCCCAGAAGAATTTCAATACATGAAAGATGAAGAAGGGGAAGGATTTTTGGAAAGTGCTGTTCGGGAGGGACGTGTGATTTTTGAGAAAGACGTAACCCAAATTTCCTAACTTTGAAAACAAATCAAAAGTACGAAATTGAAGATATTGGCTTAATATCAAAAACGGGGGTCTAAAAACGCTGAAAAGTGATATACTGTAAG
>JBAXHO010000019.1:0-33386 GCA_037138855.1 bacterium | reverse complement strand
TACATCACTATTACCTTTTCAGCGAAATTAGCAACGCGAAATTACCATTATCCCCAGAAATACCTGCTGGAGGTACAGTGTCTGGAGTACTTAATAATGAGTTGGGGTTGCAAGGTCCTCAAGTGAATGAAGTAGTAGCTGCTATGCAAAATGGCGGTCTTAAACCTAATGCTGTAAACCCAGGTGATGTAGTGTGTATTCTCCCTGATGGAGCTTCTCTCAAAAATCAAGAAGTAGCGGTTCCTGGCATTGAGCCATAAAAAATATTAACTGCGATTACTACTATTTCTTCTTGACATTGGTAAAGTAAATATATAATATATAGCTATTATCTTTACCAATATGAAGTATATCGAGCTTAAAAAATTTAAAAATCTTTTGTATATCAATAGACAGATCGCAGCTGCATTATTTCCGAAAGATACTGCCGGTAATATCACAATCCGATTTTCACAATTAGCAAAATCAGGAAAATTAATCCGACTAAAAAGAGATATTTATATTTTTACAGATCAATATCAGGAATTAAAAAGATATCCTGAATATTTAGCTGTATTAGCTTGTATTATTAAACAGCCGGCATATCTTAGCCTGGATTATGTGCTAAGAAAGTATGAAATACTAAGTGAAGCGACTTATGGATTTACTCTGGTGACTCTCAAAAAAAGAAGCTTGATCACTAATAAAATAGGTATTTTTAGCTACAATCAGATCGCTGTTGAGTTATTTACAGGTTATCAGGCGAAAACTTTTCTAGAATTTGAATATTATGAAGCTAGTAAGGCTAAAGCATTATTTGACTGGATTTATTATCGAATCGGTCAGATTCAGTTTGAAAGAGTAGGGATTAATTTGGTGGAAGATTTGCGTCTTAATTTGGAATCTTTTCAGCAGAGCGACTTTCAAGAATTAAGTAGCTATATAGATTTATGTAAGCCTCAGGAGAAAATGAAAATTATAATTAATAATCTAATTAAACATGCATATTATCATTAATCGACTCAAAAACCGGATAATAGAATTAAAGCAAAATAATACTCACGAAGACACGATCAGAGTGATTCTTAAAGAAATCCTGCAGGACTATGTCTTGGCTGGTATCTATTTGAATGAAGATTTTCGGGAGTTAATATTTATTGGTGGTACTGCTCTACGCAAGCTATATTCTTTAAACAGATTTTCTGAAGATTTAGACTTTAGTTCAAGTGGATCAGTAGATTTATATAAATTAGGAAATTATCTTATTTTATATTTTAAGCAGCTGGAATTTACAACAGTTGATTTTACTATTCAAAAAAGTGCTGCTGTAAATAGGCTGACTCTCAAGTTTCCAATCCTAAAGGAAATTGGTTTATCTAATTTGGAAAGTGAAAAAATCCATATTAAAGTTGAAATCACTACGGGTAAAATTTTTACGAATGAGTTATTTACGAAGAATCTGATGAATACTCCACTGGTAATATCGAGTTATCCTTTAAGTACTTTGATGTCAGGTAAGATTTTAGCTTGTTTAGAGCGGACATTTGTAATTGGGAATATTGGAGTGAAAATAAAAGGCCGTGATTATTACGATTTGATTTGGTATATGGAGCGTGGTGTAATTCCTAATCAGGAGGTTCTGCTCGCTGCGAATCCAATAAATTCAATAGTGTATGTTTTTAATATGCTTGATAAGAAAATATTAAAAATTTCTTCAGAAGATTTATTACTTGATTTAAAAACATTTTTTGAAAATTATCAGGCAATCAAGATTTGGTGTGATAATTTTCAGAGTTTATATCAGAAATACCGTAAAGCATATTCCTAACGTCCTTTACTAATGTTTTTTCCCGATATGCGAAATACGATTTACAATCAACCACTTCGCTTCTTTTCCTCTTGAATTTCGCCTTCCAAGTGTTATAATTTTCACTTGCTCATTATATATAACAAACTGATATATAACGATTAAATCGCCCTTCTAAACACGCGTCTGGAGAGTGAGACCATTAATTCATACTAATATTATCATGCCAAGAAAACTGCATTTTTCTGAGCCGGAGGCAATTAACTATGTCGCTAGTCCGGGAGCGAATTTAACTCATTTAACTTTCGCGACGGGTAATCTCAACAAATTAAAAGAGTTTAAAAGAATTTTAAAAAATATTGAAGTAATTGGTGAAACTGTCGAAGTGGATGAGATTCAATCACTAGATGCTACGAAAGTAGTGACGCAAAAGGCCAAAGATGCCTGGCGCAAAAATAATTTCAATCCAATTATTGTCGAGGATACTTCCCTGGAAATTCAGGCTTTGGATGGCCGTCCCGGACCGCTGATCAAGGAATTCCTTACTCCGCTTTTCAAAAAATCTTTATGTACGGAATGGCTTAAGGGTAAGGATCGTCGTGTGATTGGTCGAGTTTTGCTGGCTGTGTATGACGGTAAAGCAGTGCAGATCAGAGAAGGCAAGATTGAAGGCAAAATTGCTCCCGAGCCTAGAGGAGCCAATGGCTTTGGTTTTGATGATTTTGTCATTCCTGATGGTCAAACGGGTAAAGAAAAAACTTTTGCCGAGATGAGTGAGAGTGAAAAAGATAAATTTAGTATGCGTGCCAGGGCTTTGGAAGATTTACTGGCCAATCCATTTCAGTTAGCCAATCCGATCTTGATGCTGCATGAGCCTTATCAGCAGGAACTAGCTCGGGTCAGCTGGGAAAAATTAAATGATGAAAAAGCGATCAATTTTGCTTATGCATTAGAATGTGTGAATTCACTTAACGAGCCGAATAATAATTTTACTGCAGACAAATATTATCCAGTACTTAGTGAGACCAATATCTATTTTACAAGATATACTTTGCATGAAAAAACCAAGAGTTTGGGGCTGATTTTGAGCGATGTCGATCGTAATAATTTGATGATGCATAAAAATGGTACGCCACTGCTTTGGCAAATGGGACCGGAACGGCGGAGTTTGGCATTGGCGCAGCGGGCAGATTTTTTTCTCAAGAATCAAAATAAACAAATTCATGAAATTGTCGATCAATTGGAAGCAAGTAAGGCTGATTTTCCGGTGCGCCACAATCGTCGTTCGAAGGTGATTGAACGCTTTCTGGGTATAAAGGAAGACAAATTGGTAACTCATGCTGTGGCTTTGAAAGAAATTGGTTATAAAAAAGTGGCAGCAGCAAAAAATGTCAGCCGGACGAAAAATGCTGAATTGGGTTTATATAATTTGATTGGAAAATATCCGAGAAGTATCCTGGGAGTTGGCTCGATGCCCCCTGTTTCCGGTTGGAGAGATGTAATTACGACAGCTGCTGTTAATTTTTCACCGGTATTTGTGACTCGGAATAGTATTTTTGCTGGTGAGGTCGATAACCAGATTGCGCTTATTAAATCCGCGAAAAGCTCACTGGCACGACTGGGCATTAGCGGGAAAGACTTGATGCGAATGGAACGAAACATTGGTGCAGCGATTGGGGCGGGAAATTTGGACGAAGAATTGAAAAATGTCGAACGGCTCGTCAATGAAGCTGAAGTCAAATTATTCCGGATTTATACAATCAATAGCGATCCACGAGTTACTCAGATTGCCAGGGCTTTACGACAGAAGTATGGTGAAACAATTGAAATATTTGTCGGTCAAATTACTGAGAAAAAACAGGCTCTCGAATTAATTTCAGAAGAGATTAAAGCTGATGCTTTGATTTTCGGACATGGTGGTGGCCGGCAATGTACTAGCGCGACTAACGGGATGGCAATTACCACTTTGGAAGAAGTTTACTCGGTAGTTTCTGATCCTCGTTTCAATCATACGACTGTAATGGTCGAAGGTGGTGTCGGTACACAGGTGGGTGCTTTATTGATTTTGGGGATTGATGGTATTCTTTATAATCAGCAGTTGACCAAAGGAACAATAGAAACCGGTGATGTTTTCTTTCAGCACAAATCCGGCAAAATCTGCCAGCCTTATCACGGTAGTGCCAGCGCTGCTACGATGATCATCGAATCATTTTATCCGGCGATGCGTAGTAAACGCATTTCGGCATCAGGTCGGGCGATGAATGTGGAGGGGACACCCGGATATACTTATTACTCGGAGAAAGCCAATTCCATGGTTTTTTATCTCAATGAATTTAAAGGATATGCAGCGCGGACTTTCGCTGATTTAGGCGTGGAGAATTTCACCGAATTTCGTAATTTTGTGAATAGCCGGAAAGAGGAATTATTACGGATCGTGACACAAGAGGCTGCTTATACGGCATCACCATACGGAGCGGAATAAGAAAATATCCTATAGGGGAGACGTCGTCGTCTCCAATGAGTGCGGAGAGATGATTAGTGAAATTCTCATTCAATCACGCAAAATTGTGCTATTATGGTAATATATTAAAAAAATATTATCATGAACTCTTGGGATCTTCACATTCTCCATGTTTATTTTCAATTAATTACCAATGGTCAAAAGCGACTTGATTTAAGAGTGCCAGATCCGGAAGATCCAAAGAAAGCGATGAATCAAATGCAACCGGGTGATTTGGTGACTTTTACTCCGGTTCTGGATTATTCATTTCGTCTCGTACCAGCTGCTAGTTCATTACGCTGTGAAGTAGAAGTAGTTAATCAATTTAATACTATTGAAGCAGCGCTGCAAAAATTTGACTATCAGCAATTTAATCCCTTGGTGGAATCACAGGAGGAATATATCAATACAGTTTATAGCTTCCCAGGATATCTGGAACGGATCAATGATGCCGGTGTCGTGATCTTTCAATTCAAACTAATTGTGTAATCGTTTATCTTTTATTGGTTACCGGATAAGGTAAGGTCAGATCAGGAATTTGAATGCTATTACCGGTTTTTAATTGAGTAAAAGTAGTACGACTTTGAGTTTCTGAAGATCTAGTCCCATCTGATTTGAGAATATAGCCTTTATCTTCTTTATAGACAATCGTGTCACCCTGAATGCAGTAAATAATATATTCATTTTCGAAGCCATTGGATGATCCGGCGATATTATAAGTTTTGTTGGTATTATATTTGTATTTCTGACAGGAATTAGTAGCGTCATATTCTAAAGTTTCAGAAGTGGCAGCAGGTTTTTGCCAGCGCGAGAAATATAAATCAATTCCGGCAACTGCTGGTTCACAGGTTTTCTTTTCTTCATAACAAAAGTAGACATTGCTGCCATCTGGTGAAAGGACCCAGCGTTTAAATCCGTTCTCTTGTTGAAAAAGAATCATAAATTTATTACCATCGACCCAATGCTCACCGGACTCGGAGCCACCATCAATTAAATCAGTCGATGTAAAACCAGCATATTTTTTGCTGGCATCAAAGTATTTTTGGGCGGTTTGTAATTCACGATTTGTGGTATTACTGTCGACTCCAGAGTTATTGTTATTAGCTTGATTGCCGGATAATACCAAGGCAGCAATAATGATGATTACGACTGTAATGGCACAGCCAGCGCCAGATAATATCAGACAACCGATAATTAGTCCTTTGGATTTCATGGGAGAAATATAAAAAGTATAGGGTATTATAGCGTATTTTAAAAAGAAAGGGATGGGGGCAGAGAGAAAATTGCTGAAGGGTAGTGCGTTTAGATTTGATGGGCATATGGCAATATGCCCGTACGCTAAAAATTGGGAGCAAGGAGCAGGGAGCGAATTCTGGCGATGCCTTCCTTGAGCTTTTCGAGCGGGGAGACAAGTGAAATCATTAGGTAGGGATCAGGGGAATTGATTTCATAGAAATAACCCGGGTGGGTGAGGAGATGTTTTTCTCGTAGTAATGCCAGTACTAGATCCTGTTCCTGGAGTTTGCTGGATTTGATCTTTAATAATAAATGAATGCCACCTTGGATCGGTGCAAATTCCCACAGCTCAGGAGTATTTGTCAGTAAGGAATTGATTTGCGTAGCCCGGAGTTGAAATTCCTGGATCATTTTTTGTTGAAATACTTTACCTTGATTAAAAATTTCCGGCAGGAGGCTTTGGCTCAGATAATTCGCGTTGAGAAACATGTCATTGATCGTATCCAATTCTTCAATTAATTCGTTCTTGTCGACACCGGATACTATGAGCCAGGAGAGCTTGAGATCAGGCAGGGCAAACATTTTCGAGATGCCATTAATTGTAAAAATTGTCGCGTCGGAGTTGATTTGCGCTGGACGGGGTAGTAACTTGCCGGTGTAATTAAATTCACTAAATACTTCATCGCTAATAATTTTAATGTGATTTTCAGCACAGAGCTGAGTGATTATTTTTAATTTTTCAGAAGCAATGATTTGACCGGTAGGATTATTGGGTGAAATTAATACTAAAAATTTCGTTTTGGGATTAATTGTTTGTTGAATATTAGCCAAGTCAATTTCCCAGTGATGGTCAGGATCTAGTTGATAATAAATCGGTTTTAATTTATTTAATTTTACGAAATATTCAAATAATGGGTAACCAGGACAGGGAAGCAGAATTTCATCACCTGGTGCTGTAAAAGTAGCAAATAATAAATTATAAATTTCTGAGCTGGAGGCAAAGAGAAAAATTTGTTCTGGAGTAAAATTAAGTTTTTGTGCCTGATACCACTTGGTAATTGCCTGACGGGCGGGAAGTAGACCCTTGGCATCTGGCAGATAGGTTCGCTGGTTGAAATATTTGTTAATTACCGGTGAAAGCTTTTGAGAAGGGAATTGGAAACCATTATTGACGAAATTGCCCTCTGTCAGGTCAATAAAATCAGCTTCATGTTTCAGAGCTTCTGTAAGTTGATAAATGGAGTTAAGCATGATGTGAAGCCTTTGAAAAGGAGATTTTTTCCGGATGTGGTTTAATGACTAGTATTTTCTGGGATTTCCATAAAAGAAATATGGCATAAATCAAAATAAACAGGTAAAGCCAGGCAATAAATTTATGATTGACTAGCAAAGGAATTTGGGCCTGAAAAGTGAAAAAGCGCAGTAGAATATTTAAACTGAGAAAATAGGTAAAGGAAATTAATCCACTGAGTAAAAACGAACCATCAAGCACAAAGAAGGCTGCCATGAAAATCATCGCTGGATGTGAATAGCGTTCGTGCATTTCGGTATTAAAGAAAAAGAAAAAGAGATTGAGCAGGGCAGCAATTAAATAAACCTGTCCCAGTGTAAATTTGCGATTTTTTAGTTTCGTAAAAGTTTTCCATAAGAGAATTCCACAGCTGGAAAAGAACATGGCAAATCCCCAATAATGAGCATTGATCCAGAGAAATTTGTTGGTCCGGTCACTACCCAGCGAAACAATATTTTCAGGAAGAATTAAATACCAGAAGTTGAAAGCATTGAGGGAAAGGCGCTCGAAGTAGCCATTACTGTCGTTGATTATGGTCGTAATACGTCCGAGTTCGCCTTTGACAATAAAGGGAAACCAAAGCACGATTTGGAGAAGCACAGCAAAGCAGGCGATTTTTAGTATTTTTTTATAATCTTTTAATAAATCAAAATTTAAAATGGCAATCAGCGGAAAGATCATGATGGACTGTAGTTTGAAGTTTAGGGCAATTTGAAAAAGGATTAGGCTCCAGAAATATTTTTTCTGATAAGCTAAATAAATTGAAATTAAAAGAAAGAGTGTGTAGATCGCATCGACTTGTCCCCAGAAGTAGCTATTATAAATCAAAGCAATATTTCCCATCAGGAAAATCAGTTTTAAGACTTTGTGTTTAGAATTACTCTGTAGTAAAAATTTGGTCAGAAAGAGAAAAGTTAGAAAATCAAAAATTAAGAAAAATGCTTTAAAAATGTACATAAAATCATTTAATTTTCCAAAGAATGTGGTGATGAATTTTCCAATAAGCATTAAGTAATATATTGTCACAGGAAGATAATTGAGATCGGAAACCAGGCGATAAGCAGAAATGATGCCCTTTTGGAGGGCGAAGTCTGTCCAGCGATACCAGTAATCAGTATCCATGCTACTATTGTGTGGGAGAACGATTACTAATCCGATAAAATATAAACAAATGGCCAGATAATACCAGTGATTTGCAATTTTAATCAGCTGAATTTTATTTAAAAATCTATTGATTTGACTAGGCATCAGAATAAAACATAAAAGCAACATGATTTTATCATTAATCATCCGGTAGCACTTACTACAATTCGTAAAATTTTAAAATTATGTTAAAAATAAAATAACTTAATCGGGGTTTTTCGGTTATAATTTAAATTATTCTTTTCTAATTTTTAGAATTTTTATTATGACAGAAGCTGTACCTCAAAATGTTACTAATAAATCTGACAAGTCAGTACCTGTGTTGGGAATTGCAATTATTTCCGGCCTGGGAATAGTATTTGTGATAGTGATAGTAGCAGTAATAATATTTGCCTCATTAAAGCCAGTGAAGAAAAAAACTACTACACCCGGCAATAATGATGGTACAGTGCAATTAACCACTGATAAAACTGCCATGATTGGCTTCCTGAGAAGCGCTGGTCTTGATCTTAGTGAAGCTAATAAATTAGCGTTATTTAGTACTAAATATCAGTTGGAACTGGATGCTTCAAGAGCTACTGCACAGCACATCTCCGGATACTATCTAGAAACGACTCAGGATTTGACACCGTATTGGAATCAATGTGTTTATGTCCAGGGTAAGATAAAGCCTGATTGGGAGCAGGTTCAACTTGGTAAACAGCAAGAATTCAATGGTTATAATACTTATGGTAGAAGCGCTCTTGTTTTAAGTAAAATTCAGGTAATTGAAAGTAGTTATTGTAGCAATGAAGCTGAAGCACAAGGAGGAGATCAAACAGGGGCAGTGATTACATTAAGTGGCATTATCCAAAATAGTCTCCGTCCAGCACCGGATATCAATTATGATTATGTGATCAATCTCGATGTGCCTTACATTGATGAATTTAGCCCCGCCGGTAGTCCCGCTCCAGTCAGCCAAATGGATCTTGTCCCTACTGACGAAATGAAAACCAGTATTGGTGATTACCTTGGTAAAAAGGTCACCATTACCGCTTTAATCAAATGGGGCTATGCCGAATCCCGCTATCTGGAGGTGTTGGGAGTGGAGGTGAGTAAGTAATAGTAGCTTGTAGCTGGTATCTAGTAGCTAGTAGAAAGAAATGAAATTGGGAATTTGCAAATTGCAATTTGGAGAAACACATATAAAGGGTATTACTTTGAGCGAAAGAGAGACTTTTGTGAAGCTGGTTGCGCAGATTTAGTCTTACTTATTCATACAATTTACTCTTACCACTTTTCCGGTAGGTTTTATGTGCCTTTTCCCAGTCTTCATCGGTGGTACCAACTGGAAACTTCTTGGCTAATTTGGGAATTTTCTCTAAAAAGTATTTTTCAATATCTATTCCGGAATTACTGGCAAGTCGGAACAAGTAAAAAATCACATCAGTAAATTCATAGCCAATTATCTGTTTTTCTTCTTCATTAAACGGCTTAAACCTGCTCTGCCACTGGTAGTGCTCGGCCAATTCGCCCATTTCAATGAAAAGAGAGCTAATCAGCTGACCAGGATCTTCATTTGTCCAGCCTCTCTCTTTAGAAAAATTGGCAATGATATCTGTAATTTCTTGAATGGTTTTTGCCATGGCTACTAAGTATTTAGGTAATGAGGTAATATAACAAAACATTATTTTTTAGTAAAGAATAACCAGTACAGAATAACCAGTACAACAAAAACTTTAAAATGGTTTATTCCTTTAATTTTGGTAGTGCAAACAAATTTTACTACCTTTTTATTAGTTGTGTAGTTTTGCAGAAAATGCAAGATAAAATATGTTTTATGTTGACATAATATGCTACATGGCATATTATTAGTACATGAATAAATCAATTTTAACAGAAAAAGAAGCAAATTTAATGGAAACCATTGTTATTAGGTATGGTTCAGTAGTTTCTTTTGACCAGATTTATGAATTATTAAAGAAAGAACATAGTAGGGATTATATTAGAGAGATTGTAAGTAAATCTGTAAAGAATGGCTGGTTTATAAGGATAAAAAAAAGTTTATATATTATTTCTGACCTTTTTAATCGTGGTAATACAACTTTCCCCCAATATATTCTCGCAAATTTAATTGTAAGGAATTCCTACGTATCGTTTGGGCAGGCTTTGCAGTATCACGGGATGTTTGATCAGTTAATTAAAACCACAACTTCAATTTCATTAACACGATATAAAACGATTGAATTGTTAGGGTTTCAATATAGGTATATCAATACACAAGAAAAGTATTTTTTTGGTTGGGAAGAAGTGGTTTATCAAGGGCAGACTACAAAAATCGCTTTACCCGAAAAAGCCTTAATAGATACAGTGCAATTTTCAAGGTCAAATATTAGTGTTGATATGGTAATTGAGAAAATTACTGAATTTAAAGATCAGATTAACTTTATTAGATTAAACGAATATTTATCGAAATCACCTATCGCAGTACAAAAAATATTTGGATTCATACTTGATTTATTAGGAATTGAGTCAGGAGAAATATTAAAAATGTTGAATAAAAACGATTCAAGGGTTTATCTAGTAAGAGGTAGCAATAACTATAACAGCAAATGGAATGTCTACTACGATGATATTTTTAAAAGGTATCAAAAATGAAGTTTTCTCTTATATCGCAAAATGAATTTCTGATTATCACAAATAGGATACTAAAATACCCTGCACATATTGCGGAAAAAGATTATTTTTTAGCACTTACGTTAAAGACGATTTATGAGTCTGATTTAAAAAACAGATTAGTTTTTAAAGGCGGAACTGCATTGCATCACTTTTATTTACCTCAATATAGGTTTTCAGAAGATTTAGACTTTACCTCCACTGATCAGAAAGTGACTATTGAAGATGTTAGAAAAGTGTTTAAAAATCACTCAAATTTTATTATTAAGAAAGATTATGTATCACCAATTACAGTGAAAGTTGAAAAATTACAATATTCGGGAATATTAGCACAACCTAGTAGTTTAAAAATTGATATTAGTAACGTTAAAAATCTTGTATTGCCTGTCATAGAAAGGAAATATAAAAATGTTTGGAGGCTTGATGTACAAGCCAAAGTAATGGATATACTTGAAATTTGTGCGGAAAAGCTAAGTGCGACAAGCGGTAGGATAAGGTACAGAGACTTCTATGATATATATTTAATAACACAAGAATTAAAAATTAAAATTAATGATGCGGTTGAACTTTTGCACAAAAAGAATATTGAAAAACCTATATCTAAGAAATTGATTTTGAAAAATTGGCAAGTAGCCAAAAATACAAAAATTGATGACCTTGACACAATATATTTGAAAAAAGAAATCACAGATCAAGAGATTGAAAAGTTTTTAAATAGTCTTCATTTTAAGGAAATAGTAGTTAGTCGTAGTTGAGATTCGAAATTTGTTTTTTTCCTCTTCCGCGATACGAAATGCGATTTCGTGATATAATCATGACATAAATTTATTGTAAAAAATTTATGACTCCGGAAGCTGGATCTCTTATTTTTGATTGGGCAGTTGGATTGGCAGGTGCATATGTGTCATCTGGTGGTAAAAATATGTTTTGGAAAATTCCATTAATAATTACTCCGTTAGCTGTAGGACTTGCGCATAATGGCCCTGAAGGATTTGTTGCTGCATTAGTTGGTGAATTCATCTTTGGTCCTTTAGCATATTGCTTAGGTAAATCGATTTCAACAGGAAGACTTAAAATGTAGTTTATTCGAATTTTGTTACTTTACGTTTCTATCTCTGATAAAATAGAAATTATTAGCTTTAACTATTCATCATGCATCCAAACAAGCCTCTAATTATCATCATTTCCATTATTATTGTAATACTTTGTTGTTGCACTAGTGTCGGTGCTGTTTATGTTGGGATAGGGTTATTTGGCATTAATTCAGCACAAACTCAGGCTGACGAGTTGATGTACAAAAGTGGTTTATATGATTATAAAATAAGAGTAGATCAGTATTATGTGAATCATAATGAATATCCGGTTGATCTCGAAACAGCTGGAGTTCCAGATAATGTTTTGGGAAAAACTGTTATTTACAGACTGCTTTCTGATAGTAGCTATTCACTTTCTATGATGCTACCAAGTGGGGAGATTTATACGTTGGACAATAATTCAAAATAATGAATTATTTAAGCTTGTCCTTCACCAGTGCTTTATAATCAATTTTAATTTGATCAGGGGTGTAAAAAAGGCATTGTCTAGCGAGGGCATTTGCGAATCTGCCAGCTTCTCTGAGGCTCTTGGTTTGGAGATAGCGAAAAGCGAAGCCAACACTGAAAATATCACCGGAGCCTACAGAATCAACGATTTCATTCTCCGGGACAACTTGAGCTGGGATTAATAATTCTTCTGATTGAGTTAAAATTAATGCTCCTTTTTCACCCAGTGTGATTACTACAATTATTTTAAATTCATTGACCCATTGTCTCGCAGTTTCCAACATTTGCGGATGATCTTGTTCTGAAACTATTACGAGATCCATGAGTGGCAAAATATCTGCGGCTTCTTGAAAGTCTCTGGTAATGACATTTTGATCAAAGTCGCGATAGTAACCTTGTGGCAGTAAGACTTTTAAAGATTGCTTGGGAAGATTTGCCAGGGTCTGAGATAAATATGTTGCTGAAAAATTGGGTAAAAGCGGTGTAATAAAAATTAAATCAGTAGTTGTCAGGAAATTTCGGCAATTTTGATCAATGGTAATAGGAAGTGCAAGCTCACGATTCCAAGCTTTCTGTTCGCGTTTTGAATTCTTGGTGATATTCTCATATATTAATGTTTGTTTATTTACTGGAACTTCCGGATAAATCTCTTGACCAGAATAATATTGGAGAAAGTCAGATCCATAAGGTGCCAAGATTTTCACCTGGTTTTCCGGTAACTGCTTTAAAATTTTGCTCATGAAAATAGCCGGACTGCCTGCTGTAACATAGGTAGCATGTTCAGAAGTATTTTTATCAATACAAACGTGTCCCAGAATTGTAATTTTCATAACCGAATTCTAACATAATAAATTCAGACTAATAAAGGTATCGCTGGTGATTTCTGTTATAATTTATTTTTCATTTACTTTCCCATGAAAAAACTGGCACTAATTGATATTGATAAGACCATTTATAATGGTTATACGATTTTTGATCTGGCGGAAAAACAATTTGCCGATAAAATTTTATCAAAAGAATGTATTCATAAATTATTTAGTGATCTGGATAATTATAAAAATCAGGCGATATCGTATGAATCATTTGTGAAAATGCTCAATGATCACTGGTTGGAAGGACTGAAAGGGAAAAGCTATTCAAAAATTTGGGATTATGCAGATCAATATTTTAAAAGTCATCAATTTAAGTTTTTTTCTTTTGTTTCAGAATTATTTCAAGTGTTAGCAGATACTCATGATTGCTATTTGATCACTGGAGAAATGCAATTTGTCGCTGAGCCAATTGCGAAGCTATTAAATACTAAAGGGTTTCGAGCAACTACGCTTGCTGTGAAAGAAGACTTGATTACTGGTCAGGTGCTTAATTATTTAGCATCGCGAGCAGAAAAGAAAATTGCCATTATCGAGTTAGTTGATCAATATGATAAAGCTGGCTCAATCGCCTTAGGGGATTCAGCAGGTGATATTGAAATGTTAGCTGCTGTAGAGCAGGCTTTTTGTATCAATGCTGCCCCTGAGCTGAGAGAAGTGGGTTTGCAAAAAGGCTGGAGTTTCGTCAATGAAAATTCAATTTTGGAAAGTGTTTATCGCTATTTGGGAATTTAGGAAAAGTATTAAGTAGAAAAACGGAAACTGGAATCCGGAATCCGAAAAAACATAATTGTAGAGAACAAAAATTTTTGTTATGTTGGAATATAAAGTATCAAGTATCAAGTAGCAAGTAGCAAGTAGCAAGTAGCAAGTAGAAGAAAGAAGAAGATAAGAATCTATGGTTCTAAGAAAGTTGGAATTAATGAATCGTTACCTTTGCCTCCCTTATATATCCTTACTCTATATATAATTTTCTCTGAAAAGTGCTGGTATTCTTGTGCATTTTTTTTTATTATAAAAGTAACTTCCTATTTTTGTTCAATTATCTCTATGAGAAAATTTTTCCAAATTGGTGCCAAATTACAAATTTTCGTTGCTTTGTTACTTATCATTGCAGCGTCAAAAGCGCTTACAAATCCAAATAAAGTAGCAGCAGCATCACCACCTGCTCCATCTGTAGTATTTACAGTTTTGGCTGCAGGTGAACGATCAGCAGTGCTTAGTCCAACTACAAGTCAAAATACTACTAATAATAACGGTTCAGAATGGTATTACGTAATTCCAGGTTCGATGGGATTTGCGAAAGGTGGTGATACTGTTTCGCTTTCATCTGCTGATGTTGAAGATACCAATGGAGCATACCGACTTTCCTGGCATTTGAATGGCACTAATATGTATGCCGGGTATCGTGCTGGAACCAATAAAGGTTTGAATTACGGTAGTGATTGGACTCGTTATATTTATCAGGCTGATACTTTACCAGATTATTATCCTAGCGGTCCACAGACAAGTGTCAGTATTTCCAGTCTTACAGGTTGGACTCAATGCTATTCGGGAGCTTACAACACAACAGTCGCAATAGCTGACTTATGGTCAGTTTGCACAGGCAATTATCTTTTATATGCTGGTGCACCAGCCGTAGCTGAAAATAAAATTGATATCAAAAGAGGGGGGACAAGTATCCTCACTGCACCAGGTGGTACAGAAATTTCCAATCCACATTTATACTATGACGATACACTTACACCAGAGCTATATCAGTCAGATGGTGTCACAAATGTAAACTGGACTCATTATCGAATTTATGTTTCCAATTGTACAATTTTTAATTGTTCTTTTCCAACCAACCCTTTGACAGCACCTGGTGAATGGGATGCTGGTACTGTAATTGATGGCAGCTATACGATCCCGCAGTCAGCTGATTCCAAATATTTGGCTGTTTTTGCGGCAGATGATGATACTGGAGCAGCCGTTCCTGGTAATTATATCAGTCTTTATGTTTATCATTATTACAATACAATTGATGTTACATTCGATGGTACAAGTGTTCTGAATGTTCCAGGAGGTACTCAAAATAGTCTTCCTCTGTTGTATGCCGGGAATGATCTGACACTTAATCTATATCGGGTTGATGGCGTAACCCCAATTGTTTGGACTAAATTCAGGGTATATATTTCTAACTGTTATTTGGAGGATTGTTATCCAGGTAGTCCGATTAGTGATCCTGGTAATTTTGATGCTGGTACTTTGGTTACTGATTCTACTTATTCAATTCCCGGGGCAGCAGATCAGAAATATCTGGCGATTATGCAGGCTGATGCAGATACTGGAGCTGCTATCGGTGAAAATGTTATTCTGTTGGCTGTTGCTCATACTCCAGTAGATCGGACTATTTCTGATTGTGAAGAGTTACAGGAAATCAATAATCATCAATTAGGTGACCATTTTACTCAAACAATAGATATCGATTGTGCTGATACAGTAAATTGGAATACTGGTGAAGGATTTGTCCCTTTAGGAACAGAAAATCTTAGATTTACTGGCACATATGATGGAGCAGGTTATAAAATTTCTAATTTATTTATCAATCTTAGCGATACAGATTTTGTGGGGTTATTTGGGGTGGTGGATGAAGGTGGAAGCGTAAGTAATTTGACTCTAGAAAATGTAGATATCACAGGATATGAATGGGTAGGCGCACTATCAGGAAGTTTTGCCGGTATTGCTACGAATGTACATGCATCTGGAAAAGTACAAGGAGATGCAAAAATTGGAGGAATAGTAGGTGAAAATGTACCAGCCTCAGGAATTGGATCATCAAGTTCACTGGTTTATACTTGGAATGGTACCAAATATCAGTATATTTCTGATGTCGGTCGTGGTTTACCTCGCAACATTACTGGTGATGATTACACTCAGATTGATGCCAATCAACTGGTAGCAAAAGATGGTAAATATTCTCTGAAGATTTCTGAAGAATACAATGAAATCGTTTATTATGATGAACTGGCGCTTAAAACATTCGACCATGAACCCGGCTATAGAGTGTTGACTTCAGTTCTCAGAGCTAATGATGGACAATATTTCACTGTCAGCGAAAATCCTTCCAATCCATTGATTTCATGTACTGATAAATTTGGTAATAACTGCTTGGATGATCTTAAAGCTAATGATGATAAATGGAGTATTGCTGATAAGACCAATACAAATTATTGGACAATGAATTTTGGTGATCTCTCAGGTGCAGCCAGGATTCAATTATTGATTCAAGGTGCTCAGGATTATACTCAGGCCAATGCAAAATATGTCAAATTTGTTCAGATCAAGGATATCAATGGTAATTGGGTCGATGCCTATCCTAGTGCAAATATTTCGACACTTTCCGGTGCTCCTCTCACCAAAATTATTGATTTAACTGGTAAATTTAAAAACAATAATTACGAAGTCAGGGTATCATTCAATCCTGCCAGAATTAATTATTTTGCGATTGATACTTCTACACAACAGCCTTTTACTGAGAATACTATTCATCCTACTAAAGTTGATCTGAGTTTCCGTGGTTTTACTGAAATTGATAAAACATATTTTTGGAATCACAATTATGACAAGGTTTCTCAGACTCCACCAGAGCTTTTTGCCAAACAAACCGGTTTTTTCACGAAATATGGTGATGTGACCACATTGTTACAAAGTACCAATGATCAGTTTGTTATTATGGCTTCCGGTGATCATATGGATGTAGAATTTGACTATACTGCTCCAGAAGCTGGAAAAGCTCGTGATTATGTGCTTTACAGCTGGGTGACTTACAAACATGCTAATAAAGATACCGGAACCACAGTAGATCCAATTCCTTTTAAAGGAATGACGAAATATCCTTATGTAGCACCGGAAAAATATCCTACTACTTCGGAAAATTTAACATATCTTAAGACTTGGAATACGAGATATTTAGGTGGAACAGCAGCCAGTGTTAGTGCTGCGAGTAGCGCAGTTGCAAAAGTGGCTTCCACTAATGGCAAAACTGCAGGTGAATATAGTGATGGAACAATCGCTAACTCGAGCTCCAGTGTAGATGTAACAGGATATGAATATGTCGGAGGATTAGCTGGACGTAATGAAAGATCTATCACTGATTCTTCTGCTACCGGAAAAGTTAGCTCTTATGCAGAAAGTTATTATTCTGAATATTTTGGTGGTTTAGTCGGCTATAACAGTGATGAAGCAATGGTAACTGATTGTACTGCAAGAGGAGATGTCACTATCACAAGCGAATATGGATATGATATTGGAGGTTTGATCGGATATAGTTATTTTGGCTTAGTTGACAACTCATCTGCATTTGGCAATGTGTCTGTCACTACAACTGACAGCTCTGGAAACATCGGAGGATTACTTGGATATTTTGAGTATGGATTATTTTCTGACTCTCATGCCCATGGTAATGTGACTGTAACAAGTGAACATTCGTCAGATATTGGAGGTTTTGCAGGAGAACTCTATGAGGTAGATGGCACTGGTTCATCTGCTTCCGGGAGCGTAAATACAAATGTAGCATATGATCTTGAAGATGTAGGTGGTTTCGTTGGGTACAATGACTCTGATGTATTTATTGCCAATTCATATGCTTCTGGAAATGTTACTGTGAATGATCCTAATGGTAATGCTCAATTCATTGGAGGTTTTATAGGATACAATGAAGACTCAGCAGAAATTTCCAAATCTTATGCCACAGGTGATGTGACTGGAGCTCAGGCAAACGAGGATAATGATGGCACTAACCGAATGGGAGGATTTGCCGGAGCTAATACTGGGGGTGGCAACCTTTCCGAAGACTTTGCCAGTGGAAATGTAGTAGGTGGTGATAAATTGGGAGGTTTCGTCGGAGTATGCGGTGGTGATGTTAGTGACTCATTTGCAAGAGGAAGCGTAACTGGTAGTTATGATCTCGGGAGTTTTGCCGGGAGAATCGGTGGTGAAGTTTACAATACTTATGCCACTGGCTTAGTAACAGGTACAGATGAATATATTGGTGGTTACGTAGGTTTACTGGATGAAAGTATTAATTATTCCTTCTGGGATAATCAAACCACAGGTCAGCAGATAGCTTGCGGTAATACAGATTGTGAAGAAAATGCTGTCGGTAAATCTACTGCACTGATGAAAACACAAGCTACTTTTACAACTGATCTTGGTGGAAATTCCTGGAATTTTGATGATATTTGGTCAATCAAAGCAACTGTAAATGACGGCTATCCATTCTTAATTGCTTTGGATGGTGATGCTGATGGGATTTTATCCTCTCAGGAAGATGTAGCACCAAATAACGGTGATGCAAATGAAGACGGGATACCAGATGCCGAGCAGTCCAATGTTGCTGCATTTGAAGATCCAGTTACTGACCAATATGCCGTACTTGCAGTACCAGAAAATTGCTCTGTAATCACAACAGAAATCCATCAGGAGTCAGCCCATGCTGTTCAGGATGCCGGCTTTAACTATCCAGCGGGAGTTATGGGCTACACAATTAATTGTGGTGAGCCTGGCCAAACCGCAGAAATTAATCTTTATTTCTTTGGAGTCAGCTCAACTGGTTTAGTATTACGTAAATTCAACAGTAACAATAATAGCTATACCACGATTAGTGGTGCCCAAATTCAGGAAGTAACAATTGGCGGACAAACAGCTACCAAAGTTACCTATCAAGTAGTTGACGGAGGCGCCTTTGACATGGATGGTGTTGCCAATGGAACGATCGTGGATCCTGTAGGACTTGCCAGAAATGTTGTAGGTGTGCCTAACACCGGGCTTGGCGGAGGAAAATGAATCGTATGTTTGTGTCCAATTTCAAAAGAATTAAATTAAAAAGGACGACAATTTTTTCGTTAGTACTATTATTGACCTCTTTTGTCGTTGTCTTTTTAAATTCGGACCGGATCCGTTCCTATACTACATCTCTGACAAGCGAAGGTGTGATTGTATATTCCACAGATAGTCCCAGCGAGAAGGCCCCAAGTAAAAACTTTAATTGGAAAGGTAAGGCAAACGATCCTAAGTCAATTAAAATAGATTCTGTAGGGATTGAAGGATTTTTACAAAAAGTGGGAGTCGATCAAAATCAGCAGATTGCAGTACCAAATAACGTCTATTTTGCAGGCTGGTTTGTCGATACAGTTCGTCCCGGAGAAAATGGTCTCAGTATTATTGATGGCCATCTCAATGGTACAAGTAAAGGCGGAATTTTCCGCAATCTGGAAAATTCAAAAAAAGATGATCAGTTTGAAGTAAAAATGGGAGATGATAGCGTGAAAAAGTTTGTAGTCAAAGATGTCTTGACTGTCAATAATGATCAGGCGGTGAATGTATTATTCTCCCAGGATCCCGCCATCAAGAGTCAATTAAATTTGATTACTTGTGGTGGTACTTATGATAAAGCTGCTCATCACTATGATCAGAGGATTATTGTTATTGCTGAATATTTGGGTGACACTTAGCTCATCAGACCATTAGATAATTATCAGTTGACGCTTCACCTTGATAATGATTAAAATACATTATTATTATTCATTATTCCTATGCTAAATAACAATTCATTTGAAAATTCTAGCTCAGGTACAAGTTCCAAAAAGATAGGTTTAACACTTGCTGTAGTGGTAGTGATAGTTGTCATTTTAATTGGGCTATTTCTGGTTTTAAGACCAAAAACAACCAGCAAAGATAAGACTGTTATCGGAACTCCAACTGCAACTCCTACGGTAAAATTAAGAATTACTCCGACTGATAGTGAGGAATTGGTGAAACCCACCTCTCAGTCTGTTGTACCTACTACCAAACCAGCCGTTACTGGCGCTGATGTGGTAGTTGATGCAGTTACGATTCCCAGTACCTGGTCCCGGGTAAATGCTGATTCGCTTTCATTTGATATTTATCGTCCCAAAGGCTGGTATAGCTGGCGTTACAGCACTGATGTCGTTTCTGTTAGTCCTAATGAACTTCCCAAAGCAGGTCAAGATGAAACAGCTTCTGGTTTTCATTACAGCAAATCTTCCAAGAATAAAACAACTTTAATCTCTGAAATTAAAGCCGCTAATACAAGCGTAGTTGAGTCTACCCTTACTACTCCTATCGGTGCCTGGACTAGATTACAGTGGACTGATGCAGCAAGTGCAGCTCATGATGTATACATTTCAGAAATCTCCGGGAAAACTTTCAAAGTAACTATTAATTACTCCAAAGACGGCGAGAATTTCGTGAAATATATCAGTAAATTGAGCCCAACACCGACGGTGACTCCTACTGTTTAAATAAGAGATTTGATTCTATTAGCGGAATTTGGTATAATTCCGCTAATATATTAGCCTAATTAGACAAAATAATGCTAACAAGAGAAGTTTATCCTAAGATTTTTAGTTCACTTAAACCTAATCAGGTTACTTTGATAGTGGGTCCAAGACGTGTGGGTAAAACGTATTTACTAAATATTATTAAAAAAGATCTGGCTGAAAAAGAAAAAATTAAATTTGTTTCTGGCGAAGATCGAATTATTCAGGAACAAGTTAGTGATAATGTAATCGAGAAACTGAAACAATTTGTTGAAGATAGTACAGTTTTGATTATTGACGAAGCACAGAAAATACCAGGTATTGGTTTGAGTTTAAAGTTAATAGTTGATCATATACCTGGAATCAAAGTGATTGCTAGTGGTTCGTCAGCTTTTGATTTATTAAATCAGACTGGAGAGCCTTTAACTGGACGGAAACAAACTTTTTATCTTTTCCCAATTTCTGTTCGGGAAGAAATTAATAATTTTGGTATTACTTATCATCAATCTTTAATTGATAATAGCTTGATTTTTGGTACTTATCCAAATTTATATAATTTAAAAAATGAAGCTGAAAAAAAGGATTATTTGAAAGAATTGGTTAACTCGTATTTATTAAAAGATATTTTAGAATTAGATAACATCCGCAATTCAGAAAAAATTATTAGTCTCTTAAGATTGTTAGCTTTTCAAGTGGGTAAGACAGTCTCTCTTTCAGAATTAGGAAATAACCTTGATTTGCATAAAGATACAGTATTCAGATATTTAGATCTTCTTGAAAAAATTTTTGTTATAAAAAAAGTGAATGGTTTTAGTAGAAATTTACGAAAGGAGATTAGTAAAAGTTCAAAATATTATTTTTTAGATAATGGTATATATAACACAATAATAAATAATTTTAACCCGCTTCAATTACGAGGCGATGTCGGAGTCTTATGGGAAAATTATCTTTTTGCCGAACGATTTAAAAAACTTTCATATTATGACCCACATGATATCTTTTTTTGGAGAACGTATGAGCAAAAAGAGATTGATACAGTTGAAGAAGAAGGTGGATTAATTAAAGGTTATGAATTTAAATATACTGATAAACAATCAAAGGCGCCACAGGAATTTTTAGAAACTTACCCCAATGCCACATATCAAGAAGTAAATCGTTTGAATTATCTGGAATATCTATCTTAGAAGAAAAATCAGTAAAGGTGTGGAAACCAATCCAATCAGAATTGAGAATGAGATTAGATTTGCTGCAAATTCTTTATCGAGATTCTCCATTGCCGATAACGTTAAAGTGATATAGCCTACTGGAGCAGCACAAAGCACAATGCCTATCGCTTGATTCATACCATGGAGTCCAAACAAACTAGTTAAAATAATTCCAGCAAAAAGACCTAGCAACATTCTCGTGAACAGTGGGATCATTACTAATTTAAGATCTTTCAGTTGTGGTGCTAAATAAATTCCTAAAGATAGCATGATCGCCGGGCTGACAAAACTACTTAGTGGTGTAAGGAAGTTTACTACTACAGCAGGGAGTGGTATGTGGGTGAAATTTAAGATTAATCCAATGATAAATGACATTTGGACTGGTGATAAAGCTAATTTTTTCATGATTAAACGTGGGTCTTGAGAACCTGTGCCATATTTACAGGCCAGGTAATACATCAGAGTATAACTCATGGTATCACTGCCCAGATCGAAAACTGTTTTTCTGATTAAACCAGCATCACCAAACCCTGCAATCAGAAAGGGTAGAGTAAATCCGGTATTGATTATCATGGCACCAATAATGAATACTCCCAGAGTAGTTTTTGGTAGTTTAAATTTATTAGCAAAAATTGAGATGACAGCAAATGTAGTAAGAATTGTCAGCACGCCAATAATTGGAAAAAAAATTAGGTTTGTTTCCAGTTTAATACGTGAAAGTGTAAGTAGCACTAGTGAAGGTAGAGCCACATAAAAATTTAATTTTAAAAGAAAATCAGCATGCTCTTTGCTCGCGAATTTACTTTTTCTGAGATAAACACCAAGTATGAAAATCAGGATAATGGGCAGGATTTTGGCAAAAATATCTGACATTTTTTAGTTAAGATAATTAAAAATTCTTGTTATATTTTCTTCAAGATTTTGTGACATATCCAGAACCAATCTGCTTTCTTCCCAGGGTAAAAATTCTTTTCTTTGTTTTTCTACATCGGACCAGGTGACTTCGGGAAATCCTGGAAGATTTCGGACTCTTTGCTCAATTCTTGCTCGGTGGATTTTCGGATCCAAAATACACTCAATGATTTTTAACTGGGCATGATATTTATTTGAAATTTTCAGCCACATGTCACGAGCTTCTTGTACAGGACTCACTGCGTCAATAATAACAGAAAGACCTAATTTTAGCTGTTCTGTAGCCAAATTCTTAGCAACTAGATAGGCAGCGAGCCCTGTGGCAAAATTTTTAGTAATGTCTGCTTGAATAATAGCTGATTCAATAGGACCTACTGAAAAAACTGGAAATTTTAATTTTTTTCCAAGAGCTTCTGCAATGGTACTTTTACCAGTACTAGGCAAACCGGAGATGATGATGAGAGTTGATTTCATGAGGTTAGCTGAATATCTTTTCATTATCACAAATATTTTCTCAAATTGCACTGATTTTTGAGTTGTGATTATTAATTCGCAACTCCGTTTTGCTGGTGGTATAGTAAAAAATATCTTTTAATATGAAAAATGATGAAGAAATTTTTCAAATTTGCTCCCTTTGCAGTTAGTATTACCTGTATATTTGGAGTGATTTATGGAGTCGTGCAGCAAGTTTATCGGCAAAGTGCTAATGATCCTCAAATTCAAATGGCAGAGGATGCTGCTAAAGCGATTGCTGATGGTGAAGCACCAATTAATCAAATTGCCGGTGAGCAGGTGGATTTATCATCTAGTTTAGCTCCATTTATCATAATTTATGATAATCAAAGAAAACCAATTACCAGCAATGTCTTTTTAAGTTCAGAGATTCCTATTCCTCCAGCAGGCTCTTTTGAAGCGACGATTAAAAATCCTGGTTTTTTGCAATCTCGGACTTTGGTAAATAATGAAAACCGGTTTACCTGGGCGCCGGAGAAAAATGTTCGAGTCGCTGCGGTTTTGATCCCAATCATGCAGGGTAAAGTGGGCTATGTCCTGGCTGGACGATCATTACGGGAGGTGGAAGCACGGGAGCAGCAATTACAAAAAATGGTAATAATTGGCTGGGTAATGACTATGGGAGTGACATTTGAGGTGCTATCGCTTAGCCTAGATAAAAAGAAGATTTCTAATAAAAAATTAAGATAAAATTAGCTTTTCTAGCAATGTTAGCAAATACTAAACCTTTCATTTTAATCACTGGTGATGACTCGATTCGTTCCGAAGGAACTATTCTTATCAAAAGAATCGTCGCTGCTGATTATGACTACCAAATTATTGCGACTAAAGAACAACAATCTGGAGTGGGGGCGAAGTTATCTTTGACAAAAGCAGTGGGCTGGGGGAAAGAACTAGTCGATGGTCATGAGGCCATTTGGGTGGATGGCACTCCAGCAGATGCTGTTTATTTTGCTTTGGAATATTTGCAGCGGAAACCTGATTTAATCATTTCTGGGGTGAACATGGGTTCTAATCTTTCAGAAGAATTATTCGTTTCAGGTACAGTTTGTGCTGCTACTATTGGCGCAAATTTGGGTTTTAAAGCGCTAGCTTTTTCATTAGTAACAGATCCACTTCATTGGCACAAAGACCATACAGGTGATCTTGATATTAGCTTTCTTGATTATCCAGGGAAGATTGCTAGGAGGATAATTGATCAAGCTTTGCATTTAGATTTCCCTAAAAAAACTTTTTGGAATATTAATTTTCCGCAACAAAAAACTGAAGAAATTAGAGTAGTCAAAGCGATTCCGGATCCTTATTACATTCACGATTTAGCTATTACTGAGGGTAATTTTCATTATAATATTCATAAATTGGATCAGATCGATCCCGATACAGATGCCGGGACTATCCAGCAGGGTTTTATTGCCATTACTCCCTGTAAGGCGAGATACACAGAATTAAATCGTTTAGCTGAGTTGAAAGGTCATTTAGAGGGGTGAATCTAACATTAGTACATCAGCATTTTCGAGTAATTTTTGATTGACCATATGTATACGTTTGGTGTATAGTTGGTGTACTAATTATTAATATAAATTATGAAAACTAAAACTATTCAAACAAGAAATATTTTGGCAACGGTCTTGGAGAAAGCAGAGCATAGAGCAATATCCGATGGTTTATCTTCTGTACAAGATGCCGTTCGTCTGTTTCTCACTAAATATTCTCAAGGGGAAATACAAATAGGTTTTAATTATGAAATAAGTTCTGATAAAGAAGCTGAATATCTAAAAAATAGCAAAAATATGGAAAAATTGCTTTCTTCTAAGAAGATTAAAGGATTTAATAAAACTAGTGAGTTGTTAAAAGCTCTAAAATAAATACCCATAATCAGGTATATTAGCGCTCGATTTTGACTAGCGGAAGTCGTAGATATTTTCTAACCTGCCCTTGTCCCATTCGGTACTGGTTTTTCTGGTTCTGCCAATACTGGTGTGATCTCATCGGCATATCCGATATCAAATAACATACCTTCTGAAATTTCTCCAAACATCTCTTTAGCTGGTAAATTTACAACAAATAATGCCTGTTTGCCTTTGATTTCAGATGGGTTTTCCCTTTCTTTTTTCATTCCGACAAGGATATTTCTCGTGAACGCTCCAAAATCTACAACTAATTTTACCAATTTGTCTGATTTTTCAATATCTACCACATCTTCAATTTGGCCAACCCTAATATCGATTTTTTCCAAATCTGCAAAAGAAATAACTGGTTTTGTTTTTGCTACCATGGTAGGAAGATAAGTATTAATAAGAAGATTATACAGGTTTATTTTTAATTTTAGAATTTTTCATATATTTCTCCCTAAGTTTATATCCAGCGAACGAAAGGATGGTAAACCCAATTCCAAATTTCGCTATAACAGCTAAATCAATTAAAATAAACATCACTGAAAAAAGTAGCTGAGCTTCTCCAAAAACCGAGTTTGGATCTGGAGATATGATAATTTCTTTCAGTATTATGAAAGTTAAAATTACAGAAAATCCAATTAACATCGGACAAATAGAAATAAAAGCGCTTACAAGTTTTTCTTTATTAGAATGAAGTTTTGTAAATGTGATGAACCCTGTACACATAGGAATAATCATCAGCCAACAACAAAAGAGGGATCTAAAAAATTTATTTGAATTCATCAGATAAACAATAGGAACGCAGAGAAGAGTAATTAGAAGGCCAATAAGAAAAGTTCTTAATACTGTTTTTTTCATTCTTTATGTTTTAAAGTACAAGTATAGCAATATTGCGAAATATTGCCTATGGAAACTTTGGGTGCATATGAATTATCCCTTATTACCTTAAGTATTCGGATTCGTTTTAGAACTTAAGAGTGGGAGGATACTTGTCTCCGTCTGTAAATTAGCATTAATGCAAAGAGAAATTCGGTAGTTAACCAACAGGCTGGGTAAAGGGTAGTAACAATTGAGTACTTTTGGAGGGCGATGATTGCCAGTCCAAAACGAAAGGTTTCGAGAAGGTAAAATAATACTGTTTCTGAATAAGGTTTATTCCACGATTTTCTAATGGTAGGAAAGAAAGCGACAAAATCGGTTGCTGTAATAAGAATAGCAGAAATGATAGGTTGTTTGGCGATGAGCCATAAACCAAGAGCAATAAAAGCGAAAATAAAAAAAATAATATCCTTTTTTACAATTTCAATTTTATTTTTTTGCAGGAGGGTTAAGATCAAGACCACAACACACATGATAGCTGCAGCTAGAGTTACCAACGATCCTGATCCTGCTCCGCCGACAAATTGTAGCCCAAAAGCAATCAAAGTAATAAAAGACCACAAAAACCATGTATAAGGATGGGGTTTAGTTTTTCCACTAAGAACGTCTCGAATATATGGAATATAACTAACAAAAACTAATAAAGTAGCAATATAGCCCAGAAGATTTTTTATGTCCGCCATTGAATAATTTTATCAAAAATGTTGTATGTGCTTATCGTTAGATATTAACACAAACTTAGATAAATCGGGATTTGATGAAATCAGAAAACGAATCGGTGGTCCTGATCCAAATATAAAGTAATTGATTTAGAATTGCAGTTCTAGGAAGAATTGTGTTGATGGCAGAATTACTTTGAATTAATCTCAGTTTTGTGGATGAAGTTAGAATTTCGATTTAATGTTCAATAGTGCCACCTTTAATTTCGGGATATCATTTATTACAGTATCCCAAATTATTTTAAGATCTACTTCAAAATACTGGTGAATAAGTATATTACGAAATGTAACAGCTTCCTTCCATTCGATGGTGCTGTTATCATTCTTGAAATCATCAGAGATTTTGTTAGCTGCTTCGCCAATAATCTCCAAACGCCTTAGTACAGCATCTTGAACTAGGGTATTATCAAGAAACTCAACTTCAGTAATCCCATTCACATATTTCTCAATTTGGAGAATGCTATCTAAAATGTGATTAATTAAAACTGTATTATCTTTCTTCATAAATTACTATTTGATCAGCTAATATTTGTTCGCGAATTAATGGACTAATCGAACTATAAGTTAAAAGATCAACTTTTCTATTTATGACCTTCTCAAGTTCAATTTTAAGCCCAGCAAATTCAAACAATCCTTTTCCCCTTGGAAAATCAACCAATAAATCAATATCACTTAGAGCATTATCTTCTCCACGTGCAAACGAACCAAAAATTGATGATTTTTTAACACCAGCTTTTAGAAGGATTGGAGTAAATGATTTTTTAATTGTTTTAATATTTATTGTATTCATATTTGCGAATTATAACATTATTGATTTCTGAAGTGAATTTAGAAATTGTATACAAAATCTGGAGTACTAAATGGGTATCTCTGAAAGTTTCTTTTATTGTTGCTTAAAACTAAGTTTTATGGACAAAGTTAGCATTATAGTAAATTCGTATTTAATTTATTTGTTGAATTTTCATTAATATTTTACCTTATAATCGAATCTATCGAGTCAAAAAATCCCGTCTTGGATTTTAATAAGTTCTCAGCTATTTTCAACCAATATACCTTATTTCGTTCTAAATTTATTACTAAATAAAATCCAAAAAGTCGATAAAGTATTGTCACTCCTAGAAATCTAATTATTCTATTTTCCAAGCGCGTTTTTTCAATTTGGGAATATCTCTCAGCTAAATTTTCTAGATATGAGCGCATAAATCTTTTTACAAAGGCAATGGATTTTGATAAATTTTCAGGTGTCACCTCGATTAAATAGTGGCAGAAAAGTAAAGCTACATCAAAAGCAGGATCACCAATGAAAGCTCTTTCCAGATCAAGAAATCTGACTTTTTCTTTATCAACAAAAATATTTTTTGATGCCAGATCACCAAGGACTAAACATTTTTTCGTTTTTTCGCTTTCTTTAAGTAGTCGACGGGTCTCTTTGAAAAACATAGTCAAAGCAGGTTCTAATCTCATACCTAAATGAAACTTAATCGCTGCATCATTCTTGCTTGCATTACCATGAATTAAGTCATGACCAATTCCCATTGTCTCTCGATGAAAAATACCGATAATCTTGCCAAAATTATCAGCTGTTTCAGTATGCGGATCACCTTTTATCAATTCGTTAACTAGTAATTTTCCTGATTTTTTAATATCAGAAAGAAAAGCTACATTATTGTCAGTATCCAAAAAGAGGACTTCTGGTACTACTTCAGCTTGGATAGAATTTAATAATTTTAAAATTTTAGTTTCAAATTGAATTCGACTAGGATTAAGTTTGCGATCTGGTCTGGTCTTCACATGATCTCTAGTTTGTCTGAGATAGATAGTACGTTTTTTACCCTCAATTTCTATTTGCACTTTGAAAATATAATTAACATATGTTTGTTCTTTAATTTCCTCAGTCTTTAAAATTGTAACTTTTTTTGATTTAGGGAAAACGTTTTTTAATTGATATTTGAGATATTTATTTAAATTCTCAATATTTAGTTCTATCATTTAAATCTTTTTAATTATTTAATTTTACTACATACCATAAAGTTTTAACGTTTTCATGTTAAAATTCAATATGAAAATTAGGAATATCATCAAACAAAACAGGATTTCAGTGCTGGAAGAGAGTTTATATCAAATTATTGCAAAAAATGATGATTTAACCGTAAAGAAACTGGCAACTCTACTAAAAAGACCAGTCCAGTCAATAAATCGAACGGTAAATCTGCTCTCTAAAAAAGGATTTATTCAGATTTTGGGGAAATATCCCAAAAAATTAAAAGCGATCCCTTTAGAAATTGTGCTTGCTCAACAATTTTCCCAATTAAGTGGTTTAAATACTGCTGAATTACAAAACGATTTTCCACTTTCTTTCCTTCCTTCAAGGAAGATTTATCATCAAGTAGGTGAAAATTTATTCTCACAAGTAAGAAGCGAGGTGCTACTGATCTCTTCTGGGACAGGCGAATTGGGTGCAGAGTATTACAAAACAATTGTAAAAAAAATTCTAGCAGGTGTTAAATATAAAATCCTTGTTTTATCTAATGATGAAGATAATAACGATTTAGTTAGAAATTGGCAAAAGAATGGAATTGAGGTTAGATATAAAAAAGGGAAGGGTTTTAATCTTGTAGTTTACGATAGAAAAAAAATTCAGCTGGGAGTTCGAGTCACTGAAAATTCAAAAGAAAAATGGGGCATAGTTATAAAAAATGAAAGCTTAGGACAATTTATGGGTGAGTTTTTTGATGATATGTGGAATAAATCAGAATTATTATGAATTTGATTGGCATTAGCTCAACTCAATATACGAAGTTAGCATTAAATTGCGACATAATTCTGATAAATCTGATAACTCGATAAAGCTTTTTTATCTAAGCCTGATCTTTCCCGATCAATTTTTCTTTGGATAATTTCTGCTTTGATATTTTGGGGAAGTCTTTTTAGTTGTTCTTCGAAGATCAGTTGTTTCTTATCAAATTCTTTGACAAACCAGATTTCGATTTCCCATCTTTTTCCCTTATAGGGAAGCACCAGAACAACGATTTGGGATTTGGGCCGGTTGGCAATGGGAAATAATTCGAAGTCTCCATATTCACATTTCTGGAATAGCTTTTTACCAATCATCAGTTGTAAAAACTCAAGTGCGCTTTGGCGGGGATTTGCAGATACTACTGCCAAATCGATATCCGGATTGTACATTAGTTCTGTATAGTAACTACCCGCAATTCGGATGTTTCCAAAAGGTTTCAAATAGTTGATCACATCAGTTTTCTTCAGGATTGTCTCTGCTTCTTTGTGAACTGATAGGGAAATTTCGAGGACTGAAGCCATGGCTAAGAGTATTAATTAGTAATCGTATTATAGTGATTAGGCGGGCAACTGACAAATTCTAAAAATGAGTTTAAATCTTATGCTACATTTGCCAAGCCCCAAATCTGTTTTCTCATCATAATCGTTTCGCTGCTAAAACCAGATCTCAAATCATTGCCATTTAATAATTTTGAAAAAAATAAATCTGATTCAGCATCAATTACAAAATATAGATTTTTTGCTGCGAAAATATCAATACCATTAAAGAGTAGTAAATCAAGGTGGTTAGCTGCTTTGAGCTTAGTTAAAACTTTAATAAATTCTGCTTTGTGCTCCTCAAAAAATTTTCTTAAATCCACGATTTCGAGCTGAGTAATTCCAATTCGTTTTCCATTGATTTCCTGTAAAACGAAATCTTCTGTCAATATTTTTTCCAGGTTAGCTTTGCTGATTACAGATTTTGATTTAAACATTTGATAAACATAATCTTCGGGCAATTCTGCAAATTTTTCCAGCCATTGAGCTGCTTGGATATCTCTTCCAGTTGTTAACTGGTTTTTAAAATTGATTGTATTGGAGACAATTGCAGAATAAAGATAAGTAGCTGTGCTGGCAGATGGAGTAATACTTTTCGTTTGAAATTCTTCTGCGATCAAAGTGGCACAAGCTCCAATTTTTTCAACATGGTTTAAGACTGAATTGGGGAAATCTTCTAAAAAAGCTGGTAAATGATGGTCCCAGACTTCAATTACCAGATTTAGTGGAATTGTTTTTTCTAAAGCTAAGGCATATGAGCCATCCACGATAATAAATTGTGAATCCGGCTCATAGTTACCTTCATGTTTTGCAAACGGAAATGTTTTAGTAAAATTGCTGACAAATTCTGTTTCCAGATTAATATTTCCGGCATAAAATGCTTGATGTGGTACACGCATTGTTTTTTTCAATTCCGAATAAGCGATTACGCATGCAATGCCATCAAGATCAGGTGATTTATTCGTTGTAATGATTAACATGGTTGATTTTTTTACAGTGTTTAATTTGGTAACTTTAAAAAGAAATATTATGGAGATTATACAATTTTTTTAGATAGTTATGATAATTCTTGCTGGGTAAATGGTTTAAATATTAGAAAGTAGAGAAGCGTAAGAGTTAAATTTTTTGGGAAGAACGCCATAATGGGTTGGCGGAAATCAAACAGGAAAACTCCGATTAGTTGACGAAACTTAGATCTCAGATTTCTTCCAGAATCAACGTTTTTATAAAAATTTCAACAACAGAATCCTTTTGCTGTTGAGTTAAATTTGTAGGAACTTCAAGAGTAATCCAGCGCTTAGTAATCCCTTCGATTAAAGCCCAGAAATCCAGAAAGCCTTCATAAATAAAATTACCATCCATATCCTTTTCTGGAGGTAATGCTGGTCGATAACCTTTATTTGACATCCGCCCTAAATCATTGTCAGAACTATCATCAATCCCAGTAAATAACGGGGCAATTGTTACAACTTTATTTCTAAATGTAGTTAAAATATCTGAACCTTCAATATTGTCACTATCATAAACATAAACACCGGCATTTTCTGAAGGTTCGACATCCTCATGAAAATCTACACAAAGGTCAAATTTATCTAGTTTTAATATATTTGTTATCTCGACTGCCTCATCGATAATGGGTTGCTTGATAAAACATCTATTTAAATCAACACCATTTAGATTTTCACGAGTTTTACTCTTAACTGCCGATGGACTACATTCAGGAATATATAAATAACTACTGAGTTGATCTGAATATTTATCAACCGCTTTTTTAACAGAAGAAATTATTCGCCATTCATCACCATGAATTCCTGAAAAGAGACCCAATTTAGGATTTGTTCCTTTGCGAATTACTTGCATATACCGAATTGTAACTTTTAGTAACGGACGAAGTTAGAATTTTCCTCATAAATCCAATATTTGAAACTGTTCCTTCGGCCAAAGTTCTGTATTAAAATACTTTATCTGTTTAGGTGTGATTTTATATATTGCCGATACGCCAGCATCGAGAAACTTTTTCGCATCTAATAATCTTTCTCCTTTCTCGCCGGCAATCAATTTATTCCACATTTTAAACATCCATTCCAACTGTTTAAGCATATTTACTTGTTGAGCCATGCCATATAATTGGATGCCTTTTTGAGGCAGGAAAATTGGTTGATGTGAATCTGCTATAGCCACAGCAACTTTTGAATTTATTTCAATGTCTTTGCAATGTTCCCGCCATTTCTTACTTAAAAAATACAGATTTAATTCAGCATCATGAATATAATAGACATTCGCTATCCAGGGGTGTTCTCCATAAGTTGCAACTGACATTAGTTTCTGTGTTGCTAAATATTCTTTAATTATTTTTTTTAAATCTGTATTCATTAATGGTTAATAATCTAAAATGATTATAATACTAATTATGCTGTAGTTAAATGGATATGTGGAAATCCTTGTTAGTATTGTTCAAAGTCCCGTATGGAGTGCTCGAGCCATTTTAACCAATGTAATGATAAATATTAGAAATATCAGGATGAATAGAAACACCGGTATAATATTTTCTAAGAGAAGAACTGTAGAGCACGTAGAAGAACGCCATGATAGGTTGGAGGGAATAAAACAGGAAAGCTCCGCGTGGAGGGCTCCTCAAGTGGCTCTTACTGAGTTTACGAAGCTTAGAGCCACTTAGTCCCTCGTAGTAAAACGTAGAGGGAGAACCTCCATCCCGACCAAGATTATCTTAATTTTTTTCAAAATTTAGATAATCTAAGTCGGGATAACAGCCGAGTGCTCTGTCAGTTTCTGAATGTATTTACTACTTTTTTTAGCCTTCACAAATTTTTCAAAGCGAAGTGCTTCTAATTTTGTTTGAAATTCTTTGGTCCAAATCAATTCTCAGTCTTTTACTCGTTTCGTAAAAGCAGATTTAGAGCCACTTTTACCAGCATTATGGTAAATACTACGAATATCAGGATGCACAGAAATTCCAGTGTAATATTTTTTAAGAGAAGAACTGTAGAGCACATAGAAGAACGTCATGATAGGTTGGAGGAAATAAAACAGGAAAGCTCCGCGTGGAGGGCTCCTCAAGTGGCTCTTACTGAGTTTACGAAGCTTAGAGCCACTTAGTCCCTCGTAGTAAAACGTAGAGGGAGAACCTCCATCCCGACCAAGATTATCTTAATTTTTTTCAAAATTTAGATAATCTAAGTCGGGATAACAGCCGAGTGCTCTGTCAGTTTCTGAATGTATTTACTACTTTTTTTAGCCTTCACAAATTTTTCAAAGCGAAGTGCTTCTAATTTTGTTTGAAATTCTTTGGTCCAAATCAGTTCCCAGTCATCAGCTCGTTTCGTAAAAGCAGATTTAGAGCCACTTTTACCAGCATTGTGGTAAATACTACGAATATCAGGATGAATAGAAACACCGGTATAATATTTTCTAAGAGAAGAACTGTAGAGCACGTAGAAGAACGCCATAATAGGTTGGAGGGAATAAAACAGGAAAGCTCCGCGTGGAGGGCTCGAACCTCCAACCGATCGGTTAACAGCCGAGTGCTCTACCATTGAGCTAACGCGGAGCTTTCCTGTTTTTAAATC
>JBAXHO010000018.1:0-33422 GCA_037138855.1 bacterium | reverse complement strand
CTCTCTTTTATTTCCTATTTGGATTTTTATAAAACTTTTAGCGGACAGCAGTGATATAGGACATAATTCTAAATCGAACAGTGGAGCCAATTTTAAACCCAAAAGTAGAGCTAAAAGGTTCTGAATATAGAAATCAATTATTATTAGGTAATAATGACGTAACTTGTACTAATTGGCGTTTTAGTGGAGCAGTTGCAATTCCTGTCAGATTAGCGTTTCAAAGTATTCGACCAAAAGATGATTCCACTGTTGTAAACTTTAGGGAGAATCTAACTTTTTCATCTCACGCTGGACAAGAGTCATCTAGGGTTTATTTGCTTGAAAATGCTAAGAAACTTTATCCTCAAGAGAGTTTGTTTTCGAAATTAAATTGTGCTGGATGGAGTAATCTTCCAGAATTAACTTTAGAATATGCCAGACGTATATTTAAGAATTATTATCAAGAAGATTGTTTTCCGCCTGTAGTTCATATTATAGGTGTATTAAAAGATTTTCCAATTGCGGAGAATGGATTTCAGTACGGGGACAAAATCTCTATTTGTGGTTCTGTATTATCAATAGGAGATGTCAACCTAGTAGAACATTTGAGTTTACCTATTATTTGGGGTTTGAATGAGGAAAACGAAGCGAGCTCCGAAAGAGTGATCGAGGCAAGATTGGTACATGAGTTATCACATTATTTAACATTGCTTACTTTATATGGTACAGATATTAAACAATTTCAACCTAAAAAAATGTATTTTGAAAAAGCGATAGGTAATGTTACCTGGGAAGCATTTGCTGATATTCTTTCTGGAAGAATGCAATACCGAAGCTTACTTACAGAGGATGAAAATTTATCTGCTGAGATGGTGTATTTGCCATTAGAATCAGCTTCTGATAGATTAATCGGTAATGTTTCTCCGGCGATGAATGAAATAATATACGGTATGATTGCCAGAACTTGGGCAGGTGAAGCTTTGGAAAATATGCAATTTGATTTTGAAAAAAGTTTAACGGCAGCATTAGGAATGCTTAAGGAAATGTGGGGTAGGGGGAAAGAGTTTCAGGACCCTGCTAATCCAGCAGGGCTGACGAAGCAATTGTTTGCAGATAAAAAAATTGATCCGCAGCAAATTCTGAAAAATCTTGCGGAAAATCCCGATTTTGCGAGTAACTTTTTAGCAACAATTCAGCCAGATTCGCTTAAAAAAGCAATCGCAGAACGTTGGCAGCAAGCTATAGAGATTTATGATATTTATGGCAGTGATTATTTTCCGAAGGTTGCTGTAACAGAAACTTAAAGCAATTTCTGGTTAGTACGGGATAAATTCTAGATGAAGAAATGATTTCAATTAGATTTGATTGTTTAGAATAATTAATTTTATAGCTACCAGCTACCAGTTACTAATATTGCACCAGACAGGAATTCCCGTAATATTACTAGCATAAATATAAAGTACTCAGAAGTACGGGATAAATTAGTAGTGATTACCAAAATAATCAGGTTCAATTATCCAATTTTATTAAATTTGCACCAGACAGGAATCGAACCTGTGGCCTAGGCGTTAGGACTGCCTCGCTCTATCCAACTGAGCTACTGGTGCATTGTTTCTGAGACCAAGTCTGATAAGACGCCGGTCGAAGAAATACAATGCTCAGTCCCGACTGTCATGTCGTGGACTGGTGCACAAAGTATCGCATTATCAAATAGCAAAAAAGAACAAATTATCTAAATTTCAATTAAGCAAAAAGTAATTAATAATCGACCAAGTCTGATAAGACGCCGGTCGAAGAAATACAGTCTTTGAAACAGGACAGTTTCAAAGACTACAGCTTCCGCCAATTTCCTCCTTTGAATTTTGCAAATTGAAAATTGGAATTTGCAATTCGAATAGCTTAAAAACCTTTATACTACAATTGTCTAGATTATTTACTTTCAAGACGATTGATCAAAATTCAACTTAATAAATTACTAGATATATTTAATTCAATTTGAAAACAATTTTATCACAATTCTTGTGGGAGCAAGTCGAATAATTATATAATTAGAATTGTTTATTATGTATGCAAAGTTGTCAAAAAAGTTAAAAGATATTTTAATAATTAATTTTGTCCTGCCTGGATTTACATTTTTTTATGTAGGACCGCTGCTCTTGATAATATTTGGCTATCCGGTCTTGAGTTTTGCTCGATTGATGAAAGGTGATAATATTTGGCAGATGATCCCGGCTGTTTACCTATCAATCAAGTTATATCGGGACTATTTCCATACTATCGATACTACGAAGAGGAATCATGCCAATCACTTACCAGTGGGTTCTGTTAAGCAAATATTTATCAAAGCACTAAAAGATTTACTAATTGTATTGATTTTCAATGTTTTTGATCTTATTCAGCAGCATTTTACGATTAAAGTTATTCTTTTGATTTCAGGGGTAAATATTTATTATTTGATTTTGAACATTGGAGCAGTTTATTACCAACGTTTTTTGAGCATTTTGCCGAAAATTTATTTTAATAGGTCGACATGGTTTGCAAAATGAAATTTGCAATTTGGTTTATTAACATCTTGTAGCTACAAGCTACAAGCTACTATTTCAATTCCCTGCCAAATTTAATTTGTAAAGATTTGATCTGACGCTAGTTGTCGTATCTGTTGTGGCGTCATTGAGTAAGATAAAAAAGGTTTTTCCATTACTATTGAGTTGGAAGGTAGGATTTTTGAGCACGTAATCAGATAAGAGAATTAGTTTATTTGCTCCGTCATTTTCCATAATTGTGACAATTTTATTTGCGTTCTGATACATGATCAGATGGGTATCGCTAGGCACATATTGCATACTATCATTGGCTTGATTGAAAGTATCACTGATCAGCGTTGCTTCAACTGAGATAGTACTGGTGGCAATAGTTTCTTTGATATTGAAGGCATAAAGTTGGTTTTCTTTATTAAAAAGCGCTCCCAATGAATCGTTAGCTGAAGATAGCAATTGATAACTACTATCAGTAATTTTTTTAATAATACTTTTGTCAAGATTGACATAATAATAATCAGTAGTTGTGGCGATAATTAAATTGCTGTTATCTGTATTAGCAGCAGAAATGAATGTGATATTCTCTGGCAAAGTGGCATTGGAGAGGATTATTTGATTGCTGACTTTATTTTTGTATTGAAATACTTGTTTGTTGATTGGATCTGAATAAAAAATTACACTATTAGCAATGCCAAAAACCAGATTACCATCCTGGGAATAGTGAATTACGGTGATTTCATTATTACTGAGTGAATATTCAACCAAAAGATTTTTATCATTAAGGATGAGGGAATTGGCACCATCAAACCAGTTAATATTAGTGGGTGTAAATTTCAGGGTCTTTATTAAATTATCAGCAATGACAGAATTTTGTTTAGTGGCGTCTAATATATAAATTGCGTTTGTACTCAAATCTGCAAACACTACTTTTTCATTATTAATACTAGGAATTAATTTGTATTTTCCAGAAGCAATAGCAGCGGTGAGGGGAGTGATAATATCTGAGATTTTTTCCGGGGAATTTTCCTGGTTGGCAAAAAGTAATTGATTATTAGTCAGTTTCAGTCTCCAAATTCCTTTTTCGTTACCAAATTCAGATTGTTTAATCACATAGTAAACATATTCACCGTTTTTTGAAAAAAAAGCCTGGTCAATATTACTTTTGGTAACTTGATTGAGAGAAAATTTTTCCGGGAATAATTGGACATTGAGTTCAGTTACCAGCCCGGAGGTGATTTTAATATCTTTTTCCCAGCTAGTAAAACCTTTACTAACAATTTTCATAGTATATTTTCCTTCTTCGAGATTATTGATGCGCTGATTTACTACTTTGAAAAGATTGTCATTTATGTAAACTGAATAATCAATGTTTTGTGGTTCAATTGTGATTTTCACTACTCCAGATTCAATAATGCCTTCTTTTGTGATCATTCCACCCCGTGTTATAATAATCACGAAAATTGTGATCCCGGTAAAGAAACATAAAGTTAAGCCAATCAGCAATAATTTTTTTAGTAAATTTTTACTCATAAAGTTATTATAAATACAGTATAGTGGAGAGTATACCCTAACTATTTTATTCAAGCAATATTTCTTCATGATCGGTAAAAGAATCGCCATCGATTTAGGAACTGCAAATTCAATTATTGCTATTGTAGGCAAAGGAATAGTAGTGAGAGAGCCTACTGTAGTAGCAGTGGCAGTTGAGGATAAGAAAATTTTGGCAATTGGCAGAGAAGCCAAGGATATGCTTGGAAAAGTACCAGGTAATATCAAAGCATATAGACCTTTACAACAAGGCGTGATTGCCAGTTATAAATTAACCGAGGCATTGTTAAAAGCTTTTTTAGCAAAAGCTCTTGGTCATAACCGTTTTTTTAAGCCAGAGGTAATGATTAGTGTGCCAGCGGGTATTACTTCTGTCGAGGAGAGAGCTGTAATTGAAGCCACAGCTGAAGCCGGTGCCGGTAAGGTTTATCTAATTCCGGAACCGTTGGCAGCAGCGATTGGTGCGAATTTGCCGATTAGCACTTCCTCTGGAAACATGATCGTTAATATGGGTGGCGGTACTAGTGAAATTGCTGTGATTTCTATGAATGGTATTGTAACTTATGAATCCCGAAGAATTGCTGGGGATGCTTTGTGTGATGCAATTACGACATATATCCGAAAACGTTATAATCTTTTGGTAGGTGAACAAATGGCTGAGAATATTAAAATTGAAATTGGTGATGCAATATCCCATGATAAGCCCAAAGAAATGGAAATTCGAGGACGTAGTGCCACTGGAGGGCTACCAGTTTCTTTATTGGTCAATTCTAATGATATTGCCGAAGCAGTCAAACCGGTGCTTAATGAAATAATTAATGCCATCAAAGCAGTTTTGGAACAAACTCCTCCAGAACTGGCTTCTGATATCATTGATCGTGGCATGGTATTAAGTGGTGGTACTGCTTTACTTCGAAATATTGATGAGCTTTTTACCCGGGCTACAGGAGTCCCAGCACATGTTGTTGAAAATCCATTGGACACAGTAGTACTTGGTATTTTAGAGGCACTTGAACATCTGGAAGTAATTCATCGTAGTTTGAAAAATGGTTGATAAATTAGTAGCAAGTAGACAAAAACGTTTGTAGTGTCCAAAAATTTTTGGACAGTTAACTAAAGATTAAAATATTAACAAGTTAACGGGTTAACAAATTGAAAAATAGAATCTGGAATCTGAAATCAGTAAATTAGTATCGAGTTTGGAAGTCGGGTTTGATAATCTGGAACTTCTGCGGAGAGCTTCACTTCAAATTTCAATTTGCAAATTCCAAATTGCATTATTCTTCTAGCTTCCTTACTTTGTCGGATCTATCAGGAATCTTGCTAGTGATTTTCTTCCAACAATGACTGGATAGGTGAGTTTACTTCGATCAAAAATCGAGGCAAAAGTTTCAAATGTAGTATCCTGAATTTTTAAATTAATTCGGACATAAGGCCGTACACTAAAGCCATGACTGGATTGGACTAATTGAATATCATGTAATTCAGGAATTTTGCCTAAATATTTTTCTGTGTACTTTGCTGCTATTGCTAAACCTTCTTTTTTGGATGTAATTTCCTTTGAAAATTCATGAAAGAGTAAGACTATTTCTTTTAGGCCTAGATCTTCAGCAAGAGAGATATCAATAGAAGTACTATCAGCACCGGTATCGATTTTGGCTTTACACGGAATTTCAGCATTATCTTTGCCAAATAATGTAACATTTTCATAAATTCCAATAATATCTTTTCCTGAGATATTTTCCAGACTTTCTTCAATTTCACCGCCGAAAAGATCTTTACCAAGACGTATTCCTTTATCAATACTTTTGACCAAAAGATCTTCTGTTTTTCGGATTCTCCAGCGCAATCCGTCTTGATTGGCTAGTTGAATTGATAAGCCGGGGCGAGCATTTAGTTCTACAACCAGAGGACCCAATTCGCGGTCAATTAAAAAATCTACAGCAGCATAATTTAATTGTGTTGCTTGCTGTACTTTAATTGCATATTCCAAAACTCGATTCCAGTAAGGAATTTTTAGACCCTGAATACGTATCTTGGTGCCCGGAATAAATTCAATATTGCCGGCTTTGCCTAAAATCCCGGAAGTAGTTACTCCGGATGCAATATCAATTCCAGCTCCGATCGCTCCCAAAGCTAAATTTGCTTTACCTTGTGATTCTTTGGTCGGAATACGAATATAGCTCATTAAGGGAACATTATTGAAAACAATGACACGAATATCAGGAACACCTTTATGTGTATAGAATTTAAAACTTTTATGATTTTTAATACGCTCTTCAATTAAGATTCGATCAGGTTCATGCATCAAAGAAAATTTACCGTTTAGAATATCATTGGAAAGATTGAAGAGATCATTTTTTGTCATTTTACTTTTATCAGATTTGATCCATTCTCCTTTTTCATTACGATTATAAAAAATTTCAATACCTCCACCTTCCAGCCCTTTTACCGGTTTGATTACAAATGATTTGGGTAGGCTATCCCAGTCAAAATTGATCAATTCTTTATAATCATTGATAACAGTGATCATTTTTGTTGTCGGGATATTAAATTTAGCAAGAATTTTTTTCGTAAGAATTTTATCATCAGCTATTTGTTTTGATCTTGCCTTGTTATATTTACGAATAATCGATAAGTTTCTCTGGTTCATACCCAGTACTCGTTTACGGTTGTGATAAAGGCTTAATATTCCCATTATTTATTTTTTTAAAATTTCACGAAAGCGATAATATTCTGAAAGTCGTAATCCAGTAAATTTACCGAAAAAGTAATTAAGTGGAAGATTGATCAATACAATATATGGGAATTTTAATAAAATATGTTGAATGGGTGGAACACACATGATGAGAAAGGTAATGCTCGAAAGTAGCATTGTTTCAGAAATCAATATAACTACAGCTTGTTCCTGCTTGTTAAAAGCAAAAAGATTGAGAATTCTTTCTGATAAAGTGGCAATTAAAACAATTAAGTATACATTGACATTAATAAAATCTGTTTTACCCAATTGTGCTAATAATATTAATATTAAAAAGAGCAAAGAAATTTCAATTGTAATGACAATAGCTAGCTTGGCAAAATAATGTAAGACCCATTTTTTAATGATTCGATAGGAAAAAATTGTTGAAAAAATAATTACTAATAAAAAAGAAAATCCTACAACTAGAGCACTTAAGATATCAATTTTTTCAGTTTGAGGATTGTATCCAATAGTGAAGAACATTAAGGTCATTATGATGGGCGCATAAATCCCGATTGTTTTAATCCCGATCAAGTATCTACCGATGCTGATAATGGTTACGATAAAAGGCAAAAATAATAAAAGTAAAATTACTTCATTATCTAGTTGCAGATTGGTAGTTAGTTGATTGATAAGGGTGGACATAAGCTGAATAAGTTAATATTTTATTGGGATATTATACACTAGAATGATTGAGAGTATAATCAATTCAGAGTAAAAATATTATTATATTCATTTGTCAATGTTGTCAATTCTGTCTGGTATTTTACTTGAAATTCTGTTTGTAAAGATGCCGTTTCGGCAGCTAAAGCTGTTCGTAAATCCCAGGCTGATTTTCCACTCAAATTAGTACTTTCTGTTTGAAGTTTAAGTTGTTTCTCTTTTTGTGCAGCAATAAAATCCGTACGTAAAATAAAGCAACGATTGAAGGCAGTAATTAATGGTTTCATTTGGTCAGTGATACTTAGGTCTTGTAGTTCAGTTTGAAGTAAAGTATATTTTGCGAGCTGTTTGTCATATGCCTGAAGCGTTTCAGGTTGGGTAGAAGAATACAAGTTAAACTGAGGATCTCCCAGGGCAAGTTGGTTATAACGCAGGATAATTGTATTGATTTCAGTTAAGTATGTAGTAGTTTGATAACTAGATTTACTAAAATCGCATACTTTGTTTAGAGAATTTTTAAATTTAAAAACTTGATCAAGTGCAAAAATATTATAGTAGGGGATTTTTTTTGCCAGGTTTTGGCAATTGATACTATTTGTGGAAAATGATTCACCTAATTTATTAATTGCTTCTAGTTTAATCGGGCTGATAATCATTGGTATTGACGAGTATGTTGCTGTAAAATCCTTCACGGCAATAGCTTCAGAGGTTTTTATCACATCCAGTTCATTTTGTAGCTTTGCTTCTTGTTTCTGATATAAATATCGATCAGCAATTAATAATATTCCTAGTGTAAAAATAAAAGTGAGAGTAATAATGATTAACTTTTTTAATTTATGATTCATTTTAAGTGTAAATAATATTAATTATTTTGAAAGTTCAGCAGTGAAATTGGCTATAATTGTTGAATTATTTGTTTTTATCTGATTTTCCAGTGCTTGTGTGATATTTTTCAGTTCAGTTTCACTAGCTTGGGTGGCATTTTCTAGTTGCTCTGCTTTTGCTTTCTCTGTAGTAGTAGCACAAGCAAAAGGAAGTATTTTATTGGTACATTTACTAGCATATTTTTTTAACAAAGCGTAACTATAATCAGAGCCCTCTTTTTCTTTAGCAAGATATTGATCTAATCCAGCAATTTGTTTTTCTAATGCTGTTTTGAATTGCTGCAGAAATGGATCAGACGAAATATCTTTTTGATTAAGCTCAGCCAATAAGGCTGTCATAGCCTGTTTTTGTTGTTCCATGAAATATTGTGTGTTTTGAATTTTTCGATCGTTGGCTTGTTTGAGGATTTCACTATTAAGTTGTGAATAAGTGGTCAAAAATGCATAATTGCCAAGATAAGGATCTAAATTCTCTTGTTGTTTTTTAATTGGTGCAAATTTTATTTGGGCTGAATTCTGTTTTTCTTGATCCCTAGTAAAATCGTTGATTAATACAGCAATAGATTTAATCTTGCTATTTAAATTTTGAATTTGCGCTAAATTTTCCTCACCAAATGCTGGATATAACTCATTACTGGACTGCCAGATATTTATTTCTTTGTTTAATGAATTTATCTCATTAGTATAATTTGTGTCGAAAGCAACACTTTCTTGTTGTCTTTTTATTATTATTAATCCAGTTACTCCTCCTGCAATTAGCAATAAAATAATTAGACTAATTCCCAGTAGTAGAAGAGTCCTTTTTTTCTTAAACATTTGGATTTGTTAAAATATATAGTGTGATTATACAATTATTGGATTGAAAAATATAAGCAAAAAAAAAGGAGGATTTGCACCCTCCTTTTAATTTCAGTAAAAAAGTAACTTATTTCAAGGTTACTTTTGCGCCAGCATCTTCTAATTCTTTTTTCAAAGCTGCTGCTGCGTCTTTGGCAATAGCTTCTTTGATTACTTTAGGAGCTGCTTCTACCATGTCTTTAGCTTCTTTTAAGCCGACGCCGGTTGCATTTTTGACAACTTTAATAACAGCAATTTTATTTGCTCCAGTTTCAGTTAATTCGACATCGAATTCTGATTTTTCTTCTACAGCTTCTGCTGCTACTGGTGCTGCTGCTGCTACTGCTGCAGGTGCAGCTGCAGATACTCCGAATTTTTCTTCCAGAGCTTTAACTAGTTCTGATACTTCAAGAACAGTCATTTTTTCGAGCATTTCAGCGATTTTTAAAGCATCTCCTTTAAGCTCTACTTTTTTTTCGTCTGCCATAATTTTTAAATAATAAATATAAAATAGATATAATTATGCTTTTTTAGTATCTTTTAGGGCATTCAAAAGATAGACAAATTCACGAATATTACCATTAAGTACAGTTACGAAACCTCTTGCAGGACCATTGAATACATTGAGCAATTGCCCTAATAATTGATCTTTAGCAGGGAGATCAGCCAATGAAATCACCTGATCTTGTGAGAGCATTGTTCCATTTAGTACTCCACCTACTATCTCTCCTTTTTTTGCTTTTTGGATAAATTCCTTGATAATTTTAGCTGAATCAGTAATATTATCTTCTGTACAGAATACGACTGCATTTTCGCGATTTTCTAAACTTTCAAATTCAGGTAATTCTGCATTTTTAAGAGAAATTTTTAATAATGTGTTTTTTACTACTTTGAAATTTGCAGTAATATCAAAGAGCTCTTTTTTTAGGTCACTAGCTTCATTTGCTGTAATACCATTTGGTCTAAAGATAATAATAGTTTTGGTTTCTTTTAGCTTTGCGCTATATTCATTAACGATTATTTCTTTCTGCTGTTTAGTTTTTGGCATAATAATTATTTAATAAACAAAAAAAAATATGCTGAAACAGCATATTTTGTATAAATTCCACATTTAATTAATTTCGAAACTTTAGAAATTAATTATTTAGAATTAAATATTTAAATAATGCTGTCTCGATAGGTCTTATTTAAATGCCTATGGTCTTTGACAGAGAATTACTTTGGAATCATACCAAGAGTAATGCTAGAAGTCAATTGTGATTTTATTCAATATTTTTTACTTCAATTTCAATACTTGGTCCCATGGTTGGAGATAATTTAACCCTTTTGATAGTATTTGGACCAAATTTTTGTACTTCAATAACAACTGCTTGGTAAATCGCCTGAAAGTTAGCTTCCAAATCCTCGGGCTTCATATCAGTTTTGCCAATGACAGCTGTGATTTTACTATCTTTCATTTTGAAGTTACTTAAACCGCTTTTGAAATTATTGATTGTTTTTTCTAAATCTGTTGAAACTGTTCCATTTTTAGGATTGGGCATCAAACCTTTGGTACCAAGAATCTTACCTAAACGTGCAATTTTAGGCATCATTGCTGGTGTGGAAATAACCACATCGTATTCAATTTTGCCTGCCATTACTTCTGCAATTAGATCTTCTCCACCTTTGACATCAGCTTTTTCAGCTTTACTAATATTTGCTGGTTCTGCAAAAACTAATACTTTGGTTTCTTTACCAAAACGAACGGGTAGGGTATATGAACCACGAATAGTATCTTTTTTCTGCTTTTCTTTTAGACTTAGGAGAATTTCGATTTCAGCACTTCCGACAAATTTGCTGGTAGATAATTGAGGAAGTAAAATAAAAGCTTCAGTAGAACTATATTTTTTACTTTTTTTCAGTTTTTTCATAACTGCCTGGTATTTTTTACTTTTTTTCATAATAATTAATTTCTTTTGATAATTTAATAATAAATTTTATTAAACAACTTCAATGCCCAAACTTTTGGCAGTGCCTTGAACAATTTTCATTGCTGAATCTAGTTTTTTGGTGTTTAAGTCAGCTAATTTGGTTTCTGCAATTTCTTTGACCTGGGCAATTGTAATTTTTCCTACTTTATTTGTATTGGGAGTGGCTGATCCTTTTTTTACATTAGCAGCTTTTAAAATTAGATTAGCTACTGGAGGCGTTTTCAGTTCAATTTTGAAAGAACGATCTTCGAAAATTGTTAAGATACAAGGAATCACATTACCCATTTTTTCACGGGTTTTCTCATTATATTGATTGACAAAATCAGAGATATTTACTCCATGTTGTCCTAATGCTGGACCAATAGGAGGAGCAGGAGTTGCTTTTCCAGCTTCAATTTGTAATTTCATTACTGTCTTAATTTTTTTGGTTGCCATGATTTGTGTAGATCAAAAATTATAATTTGGAAATTTGCAGAAAATCTAAAACTACTGGAGTTTCTCTGCCAAATACTGATAAAAGAACTTTTACCTGTCCTTTATCTTCATTGATTTCGTTAATACTGCCAACAAAATCCTTAAAAGGTCCGTCCACTACCTTTACTGCATCACCAATGGTAAATGATGTTTGATATGCAGGCTGTTCTACTTTTGTATATGCCAGAATTTTTTCAATTTCGATTTTTGCTAAAGGAGTTGGTTTTTTTTCTGTACCTACAAAACCGGTTACACCTTCTGTATTTCTAATTACTTGCCATGTTTCATCGTCCATTTTCATATTAATCAGGACATATCCAGGAAAAATTTTCTCTTTTACTGTTCTTTTTTTGCCACCGGATACGACGATTTTGTCTTGTGTAGGTACAATAATATCGACTATTTGATCTTCCAGATTATTGGCTTTTACTCTTTGTTTAATTTGGTTGGCAACTTTGTTTTCATGGCCAGAATAGGTATTGACAATGAACCAATTTAAAATAGCTGTATCTTGTTTTACTGCAGTTTTTTTCATAATTATAACTTAGTAAGGTAATTTCTAAGAATACTAAAAATTAAATCTAATCCTAATAAAAAAAATGTAAATACTATTGAAATGATTAATACAATGTAAGTCATTTTAAAAGTTTCTTTTCTAGAAGGAAACTCAACTATTTTAATTTCCTGAATTACATTCTGGAAAAAGCTAAGTAATTGTTTTGGTAACTTGATAATTTTATTCATTTCAAAAATTTTTATATAATTTTACCATTATTGTCAAAATATTTTCTGCAGAGCCAAGAGGAGTCGAACCTCTACCGACGGTTTTGGAGACCGCTATGCTACCATTGACATCATGGCTCTATCGCTCAAAACCGTTGATCTTATTGACTTTATTTCATTTTCTGCACATCAAATTCGACATGTTTTTTGGTTTTGGCATCGAATTTTTTGATCTTTTTTGGTACGTTATTAATTCTATTAGCAGATGACATATAAAATGTTCCGGTTTTTTTATTGACTAATTTATATAACGTACGGTTTCCTTTTTTTCCCATAATAAATTTGATCAAGATAAATAAATTTTATTAGCTGGAAGAGGGGCTTGAACCCACGACCGACGGTTTACAAAACCGCTGCTCTACCAACTGAGCTATTCCAGCGTTTAAGTTTTATAAAAATATCTTTTTTAAGATATCTTACTAAGAGCAATCAAGCTGGAATAGCAATTGACTAACTATCTACCCCAGCCAGAGGCTGAAACTGAGCTATTCCAGCACATAATACCTAAAAGTTATAAGTTAGAAATTAAAAGAGTGAAAATTTTCTTAAATTTCTATTAGTTTTTAACTATTATCTATTAACTTTTACCTATTATCAATTAATCTGCAGGGAGAGAGATTCGAACTCCCGAAGCCTTGCGACGCCAGATTTACAGTCTGGTGCGATAGACCACTCCGCCATCCCTGCATTTGTGATCCAATTTTATTGCAAATTTACAAATATAGCAAAATTATTTTTACTTTTTGAAACAAAGCTGGAAAAGGGAATTGAACCCTTGACCCCACCCTTACCATGGGTGTGCTCTACCAACTGAGCTATTCCAGCGTTTTAAATTTTATAAAATAACTTTTCAGATATTTTACTTAGAGCAATCAAGCTGGAATAGCAATTGACTAACTATCTACCCCAGCCAGAGGCTGGTCAGCCTCTGGCTGAAACTGAGCTATTCCAGCGTTTTAAAAGTTAATAGCTATTAGTTAAAAGTTCCAGCCAGAAGCTGATAAGCCTCTGGCTTATGAAGTTAAAAGATGAAAGCGAAAATCTTCATAAATTTCTATTATCTTTTAGCTATTATCTTTTAATTATCTAGCTGCTAAATATTTTCTTCCATAAAGAAACCCTACTGTTTATTAAGATAAGTTAATTGAAACCGTGTACCTATCAAAAGATGGTCGTCCTCAGCCAATTACCCAAGAGCAACTGGAGATTTTGGTTTCCCTAATGGAATAAGTGTAGAGTTCAATTAGTCACTTATCTATTTAAACTGGTAGGGTAATATAAGTATATCAATATTTAAAAATTATCTCAATTTATATTTATGAAAAAGTGGTAAGTATCAAGTAGCAAGTAGTAAGTATAGGGGAGACATCGTTGTTTTCCCTATACCGGAATGAGTAGCTACTCTTCCTTAAAAAGTGCTACAATCAATTTATTACATTTTTCAAATCTTTTATGTCATTTCTGGATAACCTATTGCCATTGGTAACCCATGATATTGGGATAGATCTGGGCACAGCTACCATTTTAGTAAGTGTGAGCGGGCATGGTATTGTTTATAATGAACCTTCGGTGGTAGCGATTAATAAAAATACTGGAAAGGTATTAGCTGTGGGAGCTGAAGCAAGAAGAATGATCGGACGAACTCCAGCAAATATTATGGCGATTCGGCCGCTTGAAGATGGAGTGATTTCTGATTTTGATTCTACTGAAGCAATGATCAGATATTTTATATATAAAGTTTATGATGAATATCCTAAACTACTGAAATTAAGACGTCCAAGAGTAGTGATAGGTACACCTTCTTTGATAACTGAAGTGGAGATGCGGGCAGTGAAAGATGCTGCCATGTCAGCTGGTGCCAGAAAGGTATATATAATTGAAGAGCCAATGGCAGCAGCAATTGGAGCCCGATTGCCGATTGATGATGCTTCAGGAAGTATGATAATTGATATTGGTGGTGGTACGACTGATATAGCTGTGATTTCACTTGGCGGAATTGTCGTGGATAATACAATTCGTATTGCTGGAAATGAAATAGATGAAGAAATTCTAAATTACATCAAACAAAAATATAATTTATTAGTCGGTTTGAAAACTGCTGAAGATGCCAAGATTGCTATTGGATCAGCAGTGGCTCTTAAAAAAGAAACAACCATTGATGTAAAAGGACGTGATTTAATTTCTGGTTTACCAAGGATAGTAAATTTGAGTAGTAATGAAGTTAGAGAAGCCATGTTAAAGGTATTGGAAAAAATATCTGATGCAATTAAGAGTGCAATTGAAAAAACTCCTCCGGAATTACTGGCTGATTTATTGGATCGGGGAATTACTTTGGCAGGTGGAGGAGCACTGATTCAAGGCATTGATAAATATTTTGAAGAAAAGTTGAAAACCCCGGTGATCATTGCAGAAGATCCTGTGACTTGTGTAGTGAGAGGTACTGAGGTACTTTTAGGAGAATTCAATCTTCTCGAAAGGATTGAGGTTTCCAATACTGATTTAATTTAATATGATTTATGCGTAAACATTTTATTCCCCTTGGACAAATTATCAGCGGAATTATTATTTCCGTCTTACTAGTATTATTTTCAAAAGTTGGTACTTTTAGTGTCTTTTATGATCTGACTTCTGCTTTAGCCTTCAAATTAAATTCAGATAGTTATTATTTTTTTGCAAAATCTCAGGAAAATTTTACTTTTTTATTAAATTTAAGAAAGATTAAATCTGAAAGAGATACACTACAAATAGAAAATTTAAAAATTTCTTCAGAAAAAGTAATATTGGAGGAGCAATTAGATAATATTACTCAACAAAAGTTACAGGAAAGTTTTGGTCTTAACTATGATTTAAAACCGGTTTTAGTGGTGAGAGTGAATCAGGATCAATATGGAGAAATTTTTATTAATAAAGGTGCAAGGGATAATGTCCAAATCGGTGATATTCTGGTTTTAGAAAAATATGCAATCGGTGAAGTAATTAGTATTTCCAATACAGGAGCGTTAGTTAGATTAGTGATTTCACCAAAAAGTAAAATTCCAGCAATTTCATTACAAACAAAGACAAAAGGAATTATTATTGGTGATGTACAAAAAGGAATATTTTTAGATGAAGTTCTCGTAGATAGTCCTTTGGAAAAGGATGAGACAATTGTTACTTCAGGAATTAATAGCAATTTTCCTGCTGGATTGATTTTGGGAAAAGTAATTAAGATAAATAAAATAGCCAGTGCACTTACCAAAAATGCTGATTTATCAAATCAGGTAAAGTTTAATGATCTTAGAGAGATATATTTATTAAGACGTATTGATGAAAACTGAAACATTGTTAAAAATTTTAATATTATTTTTAATTCCAATTCTGGAGGTGGTATTAAGCAATTCTCAAATTTCATTTTTAATGAATTTACAACTAGTAGTTTTGATAGGAATATTTTTTATTTTAATCAAACAATATCGTAATAGTTTTATATATGTATTATCGGCATCAGCTGTAGTGGAATTATTAAGTTTACAAACAATTGGAATCAAAGCATTGGGATTTTATCTTGCAGCTTTTTTAGTTTACTTTTTATTCTCTTTATTACCCCTAAGAAGAAGTAGCTCTGATAAAATTGTTGGTGGAATAGTACTTGTATTAAGCATTTTGAATATTTTATTTTTGAAGACTATGATAAATAATCAGAATTTCAGTTTTAGCTTTTCGGTTTTGATTGCCAATCTTTTGTTGTATTTTTTTATAATTTATTTAGTTAATAAATTTACTGTTAGTCATGTATTTAAGAAATAAACACCGGAATATTATTTATAATGAATATCATTCTGGAAAAAGCAAAGAACAAGGTTGGAGAATCTTACCAATTTATTTTGTGACAATTGCGGTTTTTGGATTTATTTTCTTTAATCTTTTTCAGTTACAAGTGATAAAAGGGGATGAATATTTGATAAAAGCTACAGTGACCGGTACGATAAATAAAGTAGATTTACCACCAAGAGGCTTAATTTTTGATCGTAATGGAGTGAAGCTGGCATCCAATATTCCTTCGTATACACTTTATCTTGATCCTACACAATTGAAAGCAGAGGACGAATTAACTGTTTTAAATAATATTGCCACTGTTTTTAAAATTGATCAACAGGCATTAAATAATAATTATCATGATTTGGTATATAAAAATGAAAAGAAAATTGCTGCTCAGAAAGTTACAGTTTTAAAAGATATAGATTTTAATAAGTATATTGATAGTATCGGAGCGATTCGAGAATTACCTGGGGTATTTATCGAGGTAGAGGCTGTTCGTACATATAATGATGGTAATTATTTTGCACATGTAATTGGTTATACAGGAGATCCTTCACAGGAAGATATTGATCAAGGGATATATTCCAAAGCCAGCGTTGGGAAAAGTGGGATTGAAAAATCATATGATCAGGAATTGCGGGGTATTCCAGGCATTGAAGTAATAAGTAGCGCAGCAGGAATTGCAGATAAATCTTATCAGACCAAAGCAATGCAGTATGGAAATAATCTAACTTTAACAATTGACAGCCGATGGCAAGAAAAGTTGACTGATATTATGGCTTCTGAAGCAGAAAAAGTTAAAGCGTATGGTGGTGCAGCAGTCATCATGGATAGTGATACTGGCGAAGTGGTAGCACTTGTTAGCATTCCCAATTTTGATAATAATCTCTTTGTAAACGGGATCAGCTATACAAATTATAATGAATTAGTAAATGATCCGAAAAAGCCTCAAATGAATCGTGTCATTGGAGCACAACTGCCACCTGGTTCAATTTTTAAAGTAATTGGTGCTACTACTGGTTTGGAAACAGGTACGATAAATAAAAGTACAGAATATCTTTCTAATCGATGTATGGAATTACCAGGTAAAATTCAGTTTTGTGAAGCCAATAAAGCCTATATCGGATCAGTAAATGTTGTCGCTGCTTTATCAAGATCCAGTAATATTTTTTTTTGTAATGTGGCTTTGAATTTGCAAAATAAAGGGGGGATCGCTGAGCTTGATAAATATGCCAGCGATTATGGTATTGGCGTTTTGACAGGAATTGATTTGCCTGGTGAACAAAAAGGGACTATGGCTACTCCGGATCTGAAAGAAAAACTATGGAAACAGCCCTGGTATATTGGTGATACTTGTAACGCCATTATTGGTCAGGGTTTTGTAGCAGTGACGCCACTTCAGATGACTGTGGTGGCAGCCACGATAAATAATCAGGGTAAAGTATTGCAGCCAAGATTGGTAAAAGAGATTTCCAACGATCAGGGAGTATTAATAAAAACGATTGAGCCACAAGTGATTCGTGATTTGGCAATTAAAGATAGTACTTTTCAAATTATTAAAGAGGGGATGCATCAGGCAGCAAAAACTGGTACTGCAAGAAAATTAGCTGATTTACCAAATAATATCATTGCCAAAACCGGGTCAGCTGAGACTTGTGAACAGATAAATGGTAAGCCATATTGTGGGGCACATTCATGGGTGATGGGGTGTTTTGATGCCTCTGGTAAAAATTATTGTTTTACTGTTTTACATCAATGGGGTAATTGGGGATACAATTCTGTTCCTTCAATTCAAAAATTTATTAATTGTATCAATAAAGATTTTGCAACCAGCTGTGAGAACATCTAATTTATCAAATCAGGAAAAAAGAGCTCGTTTGTTTTTAGCAAACTATGAAGGCATAAGCTGTGGAAAGTTTCTAAAAATTCTTGAAAAATTCGGTTCTGCCTTGACATTTTTAAATAATTTTTCATATATTAAAATTTCGCCGGAGAAAAGAGCAATATTGGAAAAATTAGATGAGAATGAGTATTTTGTCTATGGGGAAACAGTCTATCCAAAATTATTGAGTGAAATCAATGATCCTCCCATTGTTTTATATTACAAAGGTGATCTGAATTTATTACAAAGTTCCAAGACAATCAGTGTAGTAGGGACCAGAAATCATAGCTATTATGGTGCCAAAGCCACTAAATTATTAGTTGAGGATTTTGTATTGAATGGATTTATAATAGTTAGTGGTTTAGCTAAAGGAATTGATTTGCTGGCACATCAAACAGCTATTAATTCTCACGGGAAAACCATTGCAGTACTAGGTACTAAACTAACTGATTTTTTTCCGCAAAGTAATAAAAAGGTTTATGAAGAAATTTTAACAGCTGGAGGGTTATTGTTAACAGAATATTATACTGATCCATATGCAGATTGGAATTTTCCAAAGCGGAATCGAATTATTGCAGGGCTTTCGATGAAAACTATTGTAGTAGAAGCTCCAGAAAAAAGTGGTGCTTTGATCACTGCAAATATGGCATTTCATTATAATCGGGAGGTTTGGGTAGTACCAGGCGAGATTACTAATTTGCAATGCTTGGGATCCAATAAGCTGATTTATGATAATAAAGCACAAATTATTTATAATTCAAGCCAGATATTTGCTGAGGATAATATTAAAGATAACCAACCAAAACTTGACATATCCAGTAAAATACTTATAACTGCAAATCTTTCTGAGCCAGAAACAAGGATATTAGAGTTGATCAGAAATCGTGTCAATACTCTGGAAAGAATTGTGTCCGAATCAGAATATGAACGTGATCAGGTAACAAATTTATTAACTAAGCTGGAGCTGAGAGCAATAATATTAAAAGATTTGACTGGTACTTATCTTTGTAAATAATTAGTACTAAATTCTTTCAATATTGAATAATTCTGATTGGAATAATGAAAAAATATTAATTTTGCTGTTTTTAAGTTATTAATCTATACTATTTCTTTTTAATTTCGAAATAATGCAATTAGTTATTGTAGAATCACCAGCCAAAGCTAAGACAATTGAGAAATATCTTGGTAAAGGATATCAGGTAATTGCTTCTAAAGGGCACGTAGTAGATTTACCCAAGTCAGAATTGGGAGTAGATCTGGAAAAAAATTTTAAGCCTAAGTATATTGTAAGTAAAGAAAAAGCTTTACAAGATATCAAAAAGGCTTATGTAGGTAAAACAGGTTTGATTCTAGCAGTGGACCCTGATCGTGAGGGGGAAGCAATTGGCTGGCATATTGCCAGAGAGCTCAAGTTGATTACTGAAAAAGGCAAATTGAAAAAGGCTGATACCAAATTATCTAGAATTGTTTTTACTGAAATTACAAAAGAAGCTGTACAGGCTGCTTTGGCAAATCCTAGAAAAATTGATATTAATCTGGTAGATGCACAACAGGCTCGCAGAGTTTTGGATCGTATTGTTGGTTATAAACTTTCACCTTTACTATGGAAGAAAATTCGCTATGGCCTATCAGCTGGTCGTGTCCAATCTGTGGCTTTGAAATTGATTGTAGACCGTGAAGCAGAAAGAAATATTTTCAAACCAGATGAATATTGGGATCTTAAAGTAGATGCACAAACTAAAAAGTCAAATTCCAAACCAGTGATTAAAATTCAAAATGCAAGTGATGACAAAATCGAAATAGTTCCAGTTATTAATCCAGATATAATTCAATTGGAATTAGTAAAATATAAAAATAAAAAGTTGCTAGTTAAAGATAAAAAACAAGCAGAAAGAATCATCTCAGAAATATCCCAACAAAATTTAATTGTGTCTGATAAAACGAGTAAAAAAGTATTACGATATCCCAAGCCGCCTTTTACTACAAGTACTTTACAGCAAACTGCTTCAGGAAAAATTGGACTTAGTGCTAAGGAAACTATGCGCATAGCTCAGAAATTATATGAAGCTGGTTTCATTACTTATATGAGAACTGATTCTGTCCATATGGCAGATAAAGCAGTGATTGAAATTCGTAAATATATTCAGGAAAAGGTAGGTGGACAATATTTACCTTCACAGAAAAAGTTTTATGCTACAAAATCAAAATTAGCTCAGGAGGCTCATGAAGCGATTCGTCCCACTAGCGCCTATATGAATTCCAGTACACTTACTTTGACTGGTAAGGAGAAACAATTATATGATTTGATTTGGAGTAGAGCAGTAGCTTGTCAGATGAAGGAAGCTGAATTAGAAACCAGTGTGTTAGTTGTTTCTGCAGGTGATTACCAGTTACAGGTGAATGGCCAAAGGATTCTTTTCCCTGGGTTTTTAAAAATATATAATATGCAAGTGTCCGAGTTTCAATTACCTGATATATCGGTAGGTAGTTTATTATATGCTACTCAGTTTTTAGCTTTACAAAAATTCACTCAGCCACCGGCACGATATTCAGAAGCCAGTTTGATAAAAGCTCTTGAAGCTTTTGGTATTGGACGACCTTCTACATATGCCTCGATAATCTCGACAATTATTGTCCGAAAATATGTTGAAAAAATAAATAAATATTTGATTCCTACAGATATTGGAATAATCGTTATTAAATTACTGACAAAATATTTTAAAGAAATTGTGGATACAGGCTTTACTGCTAGCGTGGAAGATGAATTGGATGCTATTGCCACTGGTAAGTTATCATATGTGGAAGTATTAAATAAATATTATCAGCCTTTAATTAAACAGCTGGAGAGATCTGAGCAGGAAATTAAAAAAGAAGATTTTACGATTTTAGGTACCAGTAAAATAAAATGTCCGGATTGTAAAGGTAAAATGAACATAAAATTGGGACGGTTTGGTAAGTTTTTGAGTTGTGCCAAATTTCCTGAATGCAAAGGAATGCTTTCTATGGAAGGAAAATCCGAAGCTGATATTGCTAAAGAAAGTGAAACACCAGCTTTTCAGAAATTATATAAAAAAGCACCTTTAACTGATGATAAGAGGAATTATGTATTGAAAAGAGGTCGATTTGGTCAATTCTGGGCACATCCTGATTATCCCAAAGTTAAAGATGCTCAGCCTTTGAAATTATTGCTGTCAATTCAAAAACAGATCTACGGTGAAATTCCCAAGGCAAAAGATGGCTCAGAAATGATTTTACGAAGAGGTCGTTTTGGCGAATTTTGGGCTCATGCAAAATATCCTGAGGTGAAAGAAGTGATTCGTGTCAATGTGAAAGAAGTAAAAGCAAAAAAGTTAGAACTGGGAGTTGCGTAAGTTTCCGGTTATGCTATAATTACAAACATATTTTTATTTAATACACACACTTGCAAATTTCCTTTGCCAGATCATTGGCCATGCGAGTGGAGGTTATAAAAGGAGTTTATTATGACAAATCCCAATCCTGTCGAAGTTACAGTTAAAACTTCAATTCCAGAAATGCAATTATTTTTGAAAGCTGGTTCACAATTCGGACATCAGGTGAACAAATGGAATCCAAAAATGCGTGAATATATTTTCACCAAAAGAGGTAACATTCATATTATCGATCTCACCAAAACTTTACCAATGTTGGAAACTGCTTTAGACTTTTTGGCAAAAGCAGCTGCCACCGGTGATTTGCTTTTCGTAGGTACCAAGAGACAAGCAAGTGAAATTGTAAAAGAGGCTGCAATGGAAGCAGGAGCATATTATATCACTACACGTTGGCCAGGTGGTCTGCTCACTAATTTCGAATTAATTAAAAAAAGTTTAAAACAATTTAATGCCTTAGAAAGTGAATTTGAAACAGGAGTTCAAGATCGTACAAAATTTGAGGTCTCACAAATGAAAAAAGACTGGGCAAAAATGAATCGTCTCTATGAGGGGATTAAGAAAATGGATCGTTTTCCTAAAGTCGTGGTGATCGTAGATTCACATTATGAAAGAAATGCAGTGAAAGAAGCAAGAAAGTTGAAAATTCCTGTAGTAGCCATGGTAGATACCAATTCTGATCCTACTGTTGTGGATTATGTGATCCCAGCAAATGATGATGCATTGAGTTCTATTAAATTAATCATTAGCTTAATTGCAGCTGCTGTTAAAAAAGGTAATCAAGGTCGTGGCGTCAGACATTTTTATAAAGATTATGCCAAAGAAGATATTAAAATTGTTAAGTCACAAGGCACTGAGGCAGAAGTAGCTGAAATAGTTTCTACTGAAGCACCAAAGCGAGTGTTAGCAGTTACTCCAGTAGTACAACTAACTCAAAAATTAAAAACAGGAAAAGCTAAATCGCAAGATAAAAAAGGAATGTTGGAATCAATTCAAAAAGAAGCGGAAACAATAAAAATTAAAAAGGCTGAGAAAACTAGAACTAAGGAATAATTTAGTAATCTGATATTACTTTTTACTATAATAATATGCCAATTACATTAGAGCAAATTAAGGAATTGCGCCGTTTAACTGGTGCAGGAGTTACAGTAGTCAAAGAAGCATTGGATCATTCAAATGGTGATATTGATAAATCAATTAATTATTTACGCGAAAAAGGCATGCTTAAAGCTGCAAAACGATCAGGTAAATCAGCTGATAATGGTTATATTGCTTATTATATTCATGGTGAAGGCACTATTGGTGTGCTTGTGGAATTAAATTCTGAAACAGACTTTACTGCTAGAAATGAGAAATTTCGCAAACTTGCAAATGATTTGGCAATTCATATTGCTGCTACAAATCCACGATATATTTCCAAAGATAATATTCCAGTTGATGAATTAAATAAAGAAAAAGCATTAGCTGGAATGAATATTGATGAAAAGAAACCAGTAGAAATCCGTGAAAAAATTGTTGAGGGTAAACTGGTAAAATATTATGAAGAAGTAGTTTTACTTGAGCAAAGATATGTTCGAGATGAATCAAAAAAAATTCAAGATTTAATCAATGAGACTATTAGTGCAATTGGAGAAAAAATTGAAATTGGTAGATTTTGTAGATTTCAAATTGCTGAGCCAGCTTCTTGTGGATTATAAGAAATTTTGTTAGATTGTAATTAGCAAAATTTACTTTTCACAAATACATTTATGCGGATTACATTTACTCAAGCTGAAGAAAAATTTTCAACGGCATTAGCACATCTTCAAACTGAACTTTCAGGAATTAGGGCTGGTAGAGCTAGTACTGGTCTTGTCGAAAATATCATTATTGATGCTTATGGTCAAAAAATGCCTTTAAAGCAATTGGCAAATATTTTTGTTGCTGATCCTACTTTGTTGATCGTGCAACCATGGGATAAAGGCAACCTAGAAACTGTGAAAAAAACTCTTGAATTTGCTGGCTTAGGTATTAATCCCACTGTTGATGGTGGAAATATCCGTCTACCCATTCCAGCACTCACTGAAGAGCGTAGACTGGAATATATCAAACTTATGAAAGTAAAATTGGAAGAAGAGAGAATTACCATCCGTCAAATTCGTAAAGAAGTTATCATTGGTTTGGAAGAAGAGAAAAAAGAAGGAATTTTAACTGAAGATGACTATGATCGCAAGGTAAAAGAGCTACAACACATGGTAGATAATTCTAATGAGCAGGTAGAAATTATTGGTAAAGAAAAAGAAGCTGATTTACTCCGCGTTTAAAATATTTTCTGAGAAGTAATTTGTAATATTGCTGTGGCATTTTTATTTTATTTAGATTTGAGATGATCCAATTTTTGATAACAGTGGTTGTATTAATAGCGATTTTTGGATTATTAGTTTTTGTTCATGAAGGTGGACATTTTTTGATTTCTAAAAGGGCAGGGGTCTTGATCGATGAGTTTGCTTTTGGTTTTGGTCCTAAACTTTTTGGCTGGAAATATCGCGAAACCGAATACCGGATAAATCTTTTTCCTCTTGGAGGATATGTAAAAATGGCTGGTGATCAAGATGGTAGTAGTTTACAGCGGATCGGAAAGAAACATATTTTTCCTGATGAACTTATTCAAATTAAGGCAATTTTTTCTCAGGCGAAAATTGATTTGAAAACAGCTAGCTTTGCAGCAGTTGAGGAGTTTGTTCATCAGCAAAAGGGAAAAGTATCTGAAAAAGAATTAGCATTGCTGGAAAATTATTTTGCCTATTATTATTTTCCCAAGCACCTCCCTGATCAGGATCTACAAAAAATTAAAAAAATTTTTCAACAGGGAAAGATTCACTTGAAAACTGCCCGTTATGAGGTAGTGCGTCAATATATTTTAGATCAGGAAAAACTTCTAAATAAAGGAGATTATACTTTACTTAGTAATTATTTTGCCTGGAGTTATTTTCCTCAACATCCGGGTAACTATGATAATGTATCATTTTGGAATAAAATGGCCATTATGGTTGGTGGGGTTACGATGAATTTGATTTTGGCTATTGTGATTTTTGCATTTATTTTACCAATAAATCATTATCTGACAGTTTTTCCATATCTGACAAAGCCAGTAAGTATTGGTGCTATTACCAATGATAAATTATTACAGTTGATTACCATCAATAATGGTGATCAGGAACTGAAAGATAGTTTGATTATTAGTATTGATAATCAGGTTTTTACCAATCAGGATGTTTTGGAAGAATATTTACAATCAAAACCCAATCAAGAGCTTGGAGTGAAATTATTATCTTTACGAAAAGGAAAATTTATTGAAACAAAGTTAATCTTAAATGGTGATGGCATAGCTTCCAATCTTGATCTTGATGCAAAAAATAAAGTTTTTATTGCTGATATTACCAAAGATAGTCCTGCAGCACTTGCTAAAATTAAGCCATACAGTATGATTTTACGTTTTAATGGAGTGGCAATTACTTCCAATAATCAGATTTCCCAAATCCGAGATGCCAATGTAGCTAAAACTATTGATCTGGAATATTTTGATTTTGAAAAAAATGAGATAATTACTGCTGCTGTAGCAGTTCCTGATTCTGACAAACCCATTTTAGGAATTTCTATGGTCCCCAATGATCTCTTCCTTGATAAACAATATGTTACTTTGGACTATTCAGATCATAAATGGTTTAGTCCAATTGCCCATACGATAAATATTAATTGTTATAATTTTCAAGGTTTGGCAGTAAAAATTGCTGAATCAGTGAAGAAAAAAAGTATCAAACCGGTATCAGAAAGTGTAGGTAGTGTAGTGACAATAGCTTATTTTACTAATGATTTAGTTAAGCTAAATGATTTTATGAGCATCATTAATTTAACAGCATTTTTAAGTTCGGCCATCGCTATTATGAATATTTTACCAATTCCTTTGCTGGATGGCGGACATGTGATGTTTTTGATTTTGGAGAAATTGCGGGGTAAACCATTATCTGCTTCAAAGCAGGAAAAAATTGCCATCATTGCTTTTTGGGGAATTATGATTTTTTCATTGCTAATTATTTTCAAAGACATTTTTTATTTTCAATACCCGAGTAAATTACTGCATTGGATAGTTGGTTTGTTCCAGCACGTTATCCAATAATTAAAAATTGCAGTTTTTTGATTGACAGGGTATAATTTGTCTTCGAAATTTCACAAAGGAGGTGTTTATTTATGTCAGTAATAGTTCATGATGATATGCCGATTGATCAGGCATTGAAGATGTTATGGCGCGAAGCTAATCGCGAAAATATTCCTGCAGTTCTATTGGAACGCAGATACCGTGTAACTCAAACCTCCAAAAACCATGAGTTTAAAAAGGTTTGGGCCAAAATGAAAAAAAGAAGACGTTCCGCAAAAAGACGCCTTGCTCAAAAAGGTAAATAATTATTTTCAAAATTTAGTAAATTATGCCTCAAGTCCTATACCGGAAATATCGTTCACGAAATTTTTCTGAAATTTTCGGACAGGATGCGATTAAAAATATTCTTAGTCAAGCAATTAAAGATAAGCGTGTCGCACACGCTTATCTTTTTTCTGGGCCACGAGGCACTGGCAAGACAAGTACAGCAAGGATCCTTGCTAAGGCGCTTAATTGTCTCGATCGCAATGAAGATAGTGATTTTGAGCCATGTAATCAATGTCCGAATTGTATTGCAATTAATCAAAATAAATTTTTGGATTTGATTGAGATTGATGCTGCTTCCAATCGTGGTATTGATGAAATTCGTCAGTTGAAAGAACGGGTTGGTTTTTTGCCGGTAGAAGGAAAATATAAAATATATATTATTGATGAAGTACATATGCTTACGCTGGAAGCATTTAATGCATTGCTCAAGACCCTGGAAGAGCCACCAATTAATGTTCTATTCATTTTAGCGACCACAGAGCCTCATAAAATCCCTTTAACTATTATCTCCCGGACTCAACGTTTGGATTTTAAGTTAGCACTGGAAACTGAACTTTCTCAAAAAATTCAATTTATTTTGAAAAATGAAGGGTTGCAGTTTTCTGATGAAATTATTTCAATGATTACCACAGCAGGCGCTGGAAGTTTTCGGGATACAGAGACAATTTTAGAAAAAGTCATTGCTTCAACTGGATATTCAAACAAGGAAGTAATTGCAAAAGCTACTGTGGAAAAAATTCTGGGAATGGCAGCCTTGGATTCAATCAATGAAATTTTTCTTCAGATTCAGCAAAAAGATAGTAGGGCAGCCTTACTATTATTAAGGGGGGTATTTGATAATGGTTCAAATATCACTCAGTTAATTAGGCAGATATTAGAATTTTTACGAAGAGAAATGTTGACAATTATTGAAGATGAAGGTAAAAGCAGATTCTCTTTAACACTCATTACTCAAGGAATTAAAGCATTTTCACAAGCTGCGAATGAAATCCAAAGCGCATTAATTCCTGAGTTGGCTTTGGAAATGGCGGTGGTCAATTTAACTGGGATTAATTCACCAATATATTCTTCAGATCTTCCTGTCAAGAAAATTGAAAAGGTTGAATTATTAAAAACAACAGCTATAAATAAAAATGTGGAAGATAATATTACAAAAACTGAATTTCAAGTAAAAAAAATCGAAAACAAAAGTCCGGATGTTTCAGTGGACATTGTTCTGGTAAAAGATAAATGGCTTACTATTATTGAAACAGCCAAAAATTATAATCATCATCTGGCAGCTTTTTTATCCAAGGCAGAACCTTTAGAGATAAATGAAAGTGAGCTTAAGGTAAACGTACCATTTGCGCTTCACAAAAAGACTCTCGAGCAACCTAGTTCCCAAGATAAATTCTTTGAGATCACGAAATCTCTTTTGGGACAAGGATTGACATTAAATTGCATTATTGATAAATCGAAGATAAAATTAGTACAGAATCAAGAAATTCCAATTGATGTAGAATCAAATAGTAGCGTAGTAGAAGAAGTTTTTGCAGATTTGTAAAAACTTCTTTAATTGTAATAAATACTTTTTGCGTTTAAAAAAAGAAGAGTAAGAAATAAATTAAGTGAAAAATTCAATTTGCAAATTTCAAATTTTCGATATAATACTAGTTATCTTTAATTATTATTAAATTTATTATGGCAGGGATTTTTAATCAAGCAAAAGATCTTTTTAAATTACAAAAAGAGGCTCGTGCCATGCAAAAAAAAATGAAAGCAATTAGATTGACCGGGTTATCTGATGATGAACTAGTTACTATTTCAATTGATGGAACTCAAGAGATTCTGGATCTTACAATTGCAGATGAATTACTAAATCCAGAAAGCAAAAGGGATTTGATTCGAGGTATCAAACAAGCGACCAAAAATGCTCAGCAAAAACTTCAAAAAGAAATGATGAAAGATATGGATATGTCGCAAATTAAAAATATGTTAGGTTAAATGGTAACTAGTTCTGCTTCTCCAAAAATTCTTAACCAATTAATTGAGCAATTAGGGAAATTGCCTGGGATCGGTCCAAAGTCAGCAGCTAGGATTGCTTTTCATTTAGTAAATATGCCAGAAAATCAAGTGACAGAATTTGCAAATACTTTGATTAGGCTTAAAAGTGAATTAAAATTCTGTACTATTTGTCATAATTTAGGTGAAAAAGAAGTTTGTAACATCTGTAGTGATGAATCACGGGATCAAACTCAAATAATGCTGGTAGAGGATGTATTAGATTTAATTGCTTTTGAACGTTTACATGAATATCGGGGACTATATCATGTGCTTGGTGGTGTTATTTCTCCAGTTAATGGGATAGGTCCCAACGAATTGTTTTTGACGAGTTTATTTTTGCGTTTTGCAAAAGGTAATTTTCAGGAATTGATTATTGCTACAAATCCGAATTTAGAAGGAGAAGCTACAGCTATGTATGTAAAGAATGAAATGTCAAAAGTTGCTTCTGAGATCAAAATTTCTAGAATTGCCCGGGGTGTGCCTAGCGGAGCAGACCTTGATTATACTGATAAATATACACTTTCCAGGGCATTAATTGGTAGGACGGAATTGTAATCTGAAATCTGGAATCCGAACATACAAAGTAGAATACCGTTAGATTCCGGACTGATCTGTAGTTAGTAGACAGTAGAAGGCGGATAGTAGACCCAGCCAGAGGCTAATCAGCCTTTGGCTGAAGTAGTCAGGATTGAATAATTTGATTTTCCTGTCTACAGTTTACCGTTTACCGTTTACCGTTTACACTCTACAAATCAAACTTGACACTAATAATATTTCGTTTACAATTTCTACATGATACATGATACATGATACATGATACATGATACATGATACATGATACATGATACTTTTCTCCTCCCATTTTTCTCCGTTTCACGATCAACCTATTGTGTATTCTTTCTGTATACAAACCCAATCATGATTTTTTCTTTGCTTATATTATTTATGTACAGTATGATTCGCTGTATAAATAGTTAGCATTTATCTTGTAAAAAAAATCATGTCACTCAATATTACAAAATTACAAACTACCATTCCGGAGTATGTTTTTCGTACTGCTGATATTTTGAATGAAAATGGATATCAAGCTTATCTGGCTGGTGGTGCTGTCCGGGATTTATTGATTGGAAAAAATCCAAAAGACTTTGATATCGCTACCAATGCTTTACCTGATGAAATTCAAAAGATTTTTCCCAAAACAGTTAATACCAATGCTCATTTTGGCACGATTTTAGTAATCATGACAGATGAACATGGTGAAAGTTTTGATATTGAAGTTACTACATATCGAAAAGAAGAAGATTATATCGGTGGTAGATGGCCTTCACATGTAGAATTTACTTCGGAAATCAATGATGATTTGTCCAGAAGAGATTTTACAATAAATGCCATGGCCTTAAATTTACAATTGGTTTGGGATACTACGGCAATTTTGGAAGAAATAATTATTGATCCTTTTAAAGGACAAAATGATTTACGAGAAAAAACTATTCGTGCTGTTGGTGATCCATTAGCAAGACTTACAGAAGATGGTTTAAGAGGGTTTAGAGCGTGCCGGCTGGCTTCTGAATTGGAATTTAAAATTGAGCTGGCTACATTTAGAGCTATTACAGAAACTATTTCAATTGCTAAGTTAATTTCGATTGAAAGAATTCGAGACGAATTTTTAAAGTTGTTAAGGCATTCTCCCAAGCCTTCATATGGGATCGAACTACTTAGAGAATCAGGCTTATTAGCGATATTTTTACCTGAATTACTTTTGGGAATCGGAATAACTCAGCCTGAGTGGCATACTGATGATGTTTATCAACATAGTCTGAAAACTCTTGATGTATCTGAAGATTCAATTAAATTAGCTGGACTGCTTCATGACATAGGAAAATCAGTTACGATGAGTCAAGATGAAAAGGGCACACATTTTTTTGGTCATGATATTAAAGGTGCTGCAATGGTAAGTGAAATACTAAATCGATTAAGACTTCCTAAGCTAGAAGTAAAGCGCGTAGCTACATTAGTACGTTGGCATATGTTTTATTATCCTTCAGCAGATTGGAGAAAAAGTTTTGCTTTTCCGGAAAAATTTGCTGAAGCTGATAGTTTACCAAAAAACGGAGGATGGAGTGATGCTGCAATTAGAAGATTTATTAATAACATTGGGGGAGAAGATTTAATTGATGATTTATTTAAGTTACGAATTGCAGATGCAGCAGCCAATCAAAAATCTGAATTCAACACTGAAGAGTTGACTGCATTGGAAGCTCGTATAGGTCAAGTAAGAGCTGAAGATATGGCATTAAAAATAACAGATTTAAAAATTAATGGTATTGATTTAATTAATATAGGCATTCCAGAAGGACCAATGATTGGAAAAGTATTGAGAGAATTACTTGAAATTATTTTGGATGAACCAAGGTTAAATCAATTTAGTGAGTTAAAACCTTTAGCAGAAAAAATATTTAAAACATTTTCTGATAATTAAATTATTAAATAAAATATTATGAAAATTACATTTTTAGGTGCGAGTAAAACTGTAACAGGATCTTGTTATTTAGTAGAAACAGGGAAAGTAAAATTTTTAATTGACTGTGGAATGTTTCAAGGCCCTGATGTAGAGAATATGAATAGTAATGCTTTTAAATTTAATCCTCAAGAACTTGATTTTGTAATTCTTACTCATAGTCATATCGATCATTCAGGATTATTACCGAAACTAATAAAATATGGTTTTAGAAATAAGATATATCTAACTGGTCCCACTGCCAGGATTACAGAATTATTATTACTTGATGCTGCTAAAATTCAGGAAGATAATTATCGTCGTGGATTTATTCAGGAAACATTATACGATACTGAGCATGCGAAAAATACAATCAATAAATTCATTTCAATACCTTTTCATCAAGTAATGATTTCTGATTCTGGAATTGAATTTAAGTTAATCAGAGCTGGACATATTCTTGGAGCAGCATCAGTTTTAGTTAAAGTAGAAAATAAACTTATAGTTTTTTCGGGAGATTTAGGGAGAGAAGATCAAAGTATCATTAAATCATTTGCAAAAGATAATTGGTATTTACATGAGAAGAATGAAGAAATTGATGCAATAATTATGGAGAGTTTATATGCAGGAGAAGAACACGGTGACAGATATCAGGAGATAAAAGAGATCGAACAGATCATTAATCAAAATACTGAAAGAAACGGAATTGTTATGATTCCTTCCTTCGCATTACATCGGACACAGGAGATGATATTAATTCTTAGAAGTGCTATAGAAAATAGTCATATTAAAGATAATGTACAAATAAATTTAGATACTCCGTTAGGCAATTTAATCACCAAGGTATACACAGAAGAAAAGGGCGAATATGATGTAACAAATAGTTATAATAAATTCTTAAATATCGAGACAGCGAATGACATGTTTAGTTTCGATAATCTTAAAATTATCAATCATCATCGTCAATCGCTAAGCTTAGACAAGAAGAGAAACAGCATAATAATTGCAGGAAGTGGTATGGCAGATGGGGGACGTATCTTACAACACATCTATGCACTTGGTAGATCCCCTAGTAATTCAATTATTTTTGTTGGATTTCAAGCTCAAGGCACACACGGTAGAGAATTGACAGAAGGACAACGAGAAATTACGATAAATAATACTAAATTAAGAATCAAATCCCACATCTATAATTTCACTTCATTTTCAGCCCATGCGGGAAATAATGATTTGCATGAATGGTTAAAATCAATTCCTAAGAAAATTACAACAAATATATTTCTAGTACATGCTGAACCTGAAAGACTTTTAATATTCCAGAAAATAATCAAAGATGGTTTCGGTTACAATACTATTGTACCTGAGCTAGGATCCATCCACGAAATATAGGTTTTTTCTTAACCCCCCTAATATATTTGCTTGGTTTGTTCCACTAATATCGGATGTGATATAGATGTTACAATTATTTGTTGCCTATATTTTACGCCTGAATTTGAAATGATATCATTGCTAATTCTATATCAAATATTCAAATTAAAATATTTGATCAAACATTTTTTGTATTTTAAGTAAATACCAGCCTAATTGACTCGAGCCACTTATAGCTAGGAAATGTATCCAGTCAATATACAATTCCGCCTGAAATGAAATTGTTAAAATTTTATTCACAAGTATTTTTCTTAGTTTGCATGCTGTACAACTTGTGATATAGGATATAAAATTAATTATCATTTTATTAAATTTTCTTATGAATATTTCCATCGGTATTGTTGGATTACCAAATGTTGGTAAATCTACGTTATTTAATGCCTTAACAAATTTACAAATTCCAGCTGAAAATTATCCATTCTGTACGATTGAGCCAAACATCGGAATTGTAGCAGTAGCCGATAAAAGGCTTATTGAATTAAATTCTTTAGTAGCAACTAAAAAAATAATTCCTGCTGTTATCGAATTTCATGATATTGCTGGTTTGGTAAAAGATGCCCATATTGGAGAAGGCTTGGGAAATGCCTTTTTAGCAAATATTCGCAATACTAATATTATTGTTCATTTGATTAGAGATTTTAAAACTAGTGATGTTACTCATGTTGAAAATACTGTTAATCCTAAAAGAGATAAAGAAATAATTGAAATGGAATTAATTTTAAAAGATTTGGAAAGTGTAAAATTAAAATCTCAAAAATTACAAAAAGAAGAAAGATTTTTAAAAACATATGAAAAATGCAAATCATATCTTTTAGAAATTGAGGCGGTATTAAATAAAGGTCAATTAGTAAGCACAATGGCTCAATCTGAAGATGAAGAGTTAAATACATTTAGGTCAGATTTATTTTTACTTACTGATAAACAAATAATCTATTTAATTAATGGTGATTGGAATGAAAATTCTGAAAACTTAATTTCAACATATCGAAAAGACTTAGAGATCCCAGAAAGATACCCGATTTTATTGATGAATATTAAAGAAGAATATGAATTATCTCAATTAAATTTCGAGGAACGTCAGGAATTTATTGAAGCATTAGGAATTAAATATTCAGGATTGGATTTATTAACTAGAGAAACATACAATACTCTTGGTTTAATCAGTTTCTTTACTGTTGGTCCTGATGAGATTCGTGCTTGGACTATTAAAAAAAATAGTACTATTAAAGTTGCTTCAGGAGTAATTCATACTGATTTTGAAAAAAAGTTTATCGCTGCTGATGTAGTGGGATATCAAGACTTCATTGCTTTAGGAGGTTGGGAAGAAGCCAGAAAGAATGGTAAATTACGTTTGGAAGGTAAAGAATATATAGTGAAAGATGGTGATATAGTGGTGATCAAGCACGGAGCATAAAGAAGTAGTAGATTCTCATAGATTCACCATTAGATAAGTCATAAGTGTTACCGAAACGGTTACCGTTAGATAAATG
>JBAXHO010000017.1:0-33600 GCA_037138855.1 bacterium | reverse complement strand
AGAAAGAAATAAATATGGTAAAAATCCTTATTAAATTTTGTAGGTAGTAAAGTTTCCAATCCGAAGGTAATGACGTCATGACTTTTATTGTTTTTAACAACCCTATTTTTTATAAGGTGTAAACGCTTTGGAAATTTTATCCTTCCGAAGAAGGTTTTGGGATTGTATTCCGTTCCTCACTACGTCAAGGTTTTTCTCGGCATAAATTCTCATTACGCAAAATCTTGCTATTCGCTTCCTCGCTTCACTCGTTGCTTATAGAGATTTTTGCTATTCCGATTTATTCCAATTCCACCTATGACTCCGTTGCGGTACTCAAAAGAAGTTCTATTAACTTCTTCGGAAGGTTCTTTAAATTTTAATTTTTATTTATAAGCGAAATGCAAAAAACAACCAACAAGGAAATCACAGCCGAGAGTAAAAAAGTGATAGATGAGATATTAAAGCGTATTGCTGATATGTCGGAAAGTGAGTTTAAATCTATTGTTAAAAGTATGGCGAATTTTCATAATTACAGTTATTGCAATCAGTTAATTTTACATAGTCAAGGAGCTTCACAAGTTGCAGGTTTTAATCAATGGAAAAATGAATTTAACCGAACTGTAAAAAAAGGTGGTCGTGCAATCTGGATTTTAGCACCAATGGTTTTTACTAAAAAAGTAACTAACAAAGAAACAAACAAGGAAGAAGAAAAACAGGTTATAACATCATTTAAAAGTGTGCCAGTTTTTGACATATCACAAACCGAAGGCGAGGAAGTAAAAAAGAACATGACTACAAAGGCAAATATTGAACTTGAAACATTATTAAAAACAGCTCAAAAACTAGGCTATATAGTGTCTAAAAAAGCCCTTGAGGTATCATGCGGGGGTTATATATCTCAAAAAGAAATCGTTTTAAATTCTAATCTTAACGAAACTGAAAATATCGGAACTTTAATTCATGAATTATGTCATGGAGAACTAGGACACACAGACGATAAAGACCAAACAAGCCGAAGTTTAGCAGAACAACAAGCAGAAACAACAACCGCAATTTTGTGTAATATTTACGGAGTAGAAAGAAAATCAGAGTTCTATTTAAAATCTTGGAAATTAGACGAAAATATTAAAGAATCATTTTCAAAAATGGTGAAAGCAGTACAAATAATATCAAAAACAATCGGGGAGGTTTAACACTCCCCTTTTTGATGAAGCGGGGAACATAAAGCCCCGCTTTTTCTTTTGATTCACTTCGTAAAAGAAAAAGCTTTGCAAAAAGAAAATGTTATAAGGTCATGACGTCATGACTTTTTTAATTTTTTAAAAGGTATAGCCGAAAGCTATTCAATATTATTTTTTCCATTTCTCCTTTAAGTGTCGAAATTCTAGCACGATTTATCAAAACGACTGCATTTTTCCGCATTACCATTTGAAAAATTTGTCGCCTTTGAGGTTATGCAAAAGTTTTCTCGGCATAAATTCTCATAACGCAAAATCTTGCTATTCGCCACCTCGCTTCTCTCGTTGATCATAGAGATTTTTGCTACTGCGATTTATTCCAATTTCCTTTTGTCAAATTTTGCTTAATCGTACTGTCCGCTACCTACATTGCATTGCGGTATCGGACGCGAATTTTCTTTTAACTTAAAGGAGCAATTTTTTTACTTTAAGGGTTCTTTGAAAACCGAATAGCCAGAAAGATGTAACTAAAAACCATTGTGCAGAAGCAAATGAGGTGAGTTTTTCTGTGAGATATATTTAATTTTTTATTTTTATAACAATGATGTTACTTACAAAAGAGAATTTAAAAGTTTTACCTGCTCTTTACTCTCAAGAGGAAAAAGGGCTTGATGCAGTTGCAGTAGTAAAGTTTTTTACACCAGATTCAAACTGGACTTGGTACGCAACAGAATTTGACGGGGAGGATTTGTTTTTTGGTTTAGTTGATGGGTTTGAAAAAGAATTGGGGTATTTTAGGCTTTCAGAACTTCAAAGCGTAAAAGGTGCTTTAGGTTTGCCAATAGAAGGGGATAGATATTTTAAACCTACTCCATTAAAAGAACTTATGAAATGAAAAAGGGGCTTGTATCCCCTTTTCCTTTGGTCTTTCGTCGAATTATTGTTTTGCAACAATATGACATTTGAATTTTAACATAATTCAAAAAATTTCAGTAATTTTGCATATTTTAACTATTATCAATCTAAAAATGTTTATTAACCATGACTGGAAACACGCAGGGGAATTACTAAAATTGAAAAGAAGAAATGAAATTTTAACAAGTTTTGGAATGCTAGGAATTTCATTTCTTTTCGGAGTACTTCCCTTTTTATTTGCTTAATTTTAAAAGTGGCGGGGTTAACCATTATAAAAACTTCGTTTATTTAAGATATTATTTTTAAGCCATGACATTATTCGAGTTTCAAACCATTGAAGGACAAGTATTTTTTACTAACTACTCCCCCAAAGAAGTTGCAAAATTTAATTGCTTTGATAGTTACGATGATTCGGGGGAAAGTGTAGTAATTAAAACAGCCAAAACCGATATCAAATCCTTTTATCCTATCAATTAAAAGACATTGAGCAGGGGGTTACTCCCCCTACTCAAAAAGGTCATGACGTCATGACCTTTTGAATAAAACTTCTTTTTTCTTTCAATTGCCATTAAAAAAGAAGCAAAAAATCGGCTTTTAGTTGACAGAGTAAAGTGATTTAATTATAATCAATTAATAAATACGACTAAAAAGCGACTAATTATCGACTAATAACATGAAAGATTTTAAACCTAAATACTCAATTTCAAACAAACTTTTAATTAACATTAAAGAGATAGGGTTGCTTACTGGCGAATTAAATTCAAAAGTATTTCCTAGTTCTGTTTTGGTGAAATTAGAAAAAGATGCAAGGGCTTTATCGGCTTATTCCTCAACAAGTATCGAAGGAAATCCATTACCACTTACTGATGTTAAAAAAATATTAAAATCCAAACCAGAAAATATCAGGGATAGTGAAAGAGAAGTATTAAACTATAATACTGCCTTGATCCTGCTAGATGAAAGAATTAACAAGGAAAATAATATTAAAATATCGGATAAAATTATTTGTGATATACAACAGGTTGTGGTTAAAGGCTTATTGTTACGCGAGAAAGGGTACAGAGCAGAACCAGTTGTTGTAAACGATCCCAGAACACGACAAACTGTTTATTTACCACCAGATCATCAAGATGTGCCTTCTTTGATGACCAATTTAATTGAGTTTATCAACTCAAACAATAAAAATATTGATCCTTTAATTCTTTCAGGAATTTTTCATAAACAGTTTGTAACAATTCACCCTTTTGTTGATGGAAACGGAAGAACAGCAAGACTTATTACCAAGTTGTTACTTGCAAATATGGGATTGAATACATTTCATTTATTCAGTTTTGAAAATTATTACAACAATAATATTTCCAAGTATTTCAAAAATGTAGGAGTAGTCGGTGATTACTATGATATTAAAAATAATCTTGATTTTACATTTTGGTTAGAATACTTTACGGAAGGCATTGTTGATGAACTCAAGAGAGTGAAAAAGGTCTTACCTTCTTATCAGCCAAGACTTGAAGATCATCATAAAAAGATTTTGAAATATATTGAAAAGAATGGATCAATAAATACTGTTGAATATGAAAAAATCTCAGGGAGGAAGAAGGCAACAAGGATAATTGATTTTAAATTTCTTATTGATCTTGGTTTAATAGAGCGAAAAGAGCAAGGTAAAGCGTCTTACTATATTTTAAAAACTAATTAGTTTATAATACCAATAGAACGACAGCGTTCTATTTAAAACGTGTTGTGTATGAAAAAATCAATAATTTCTATGGGGGTAATAGTGGTATTCCTCCTTCTAGGCGTAGTATTTGAGATACTTCCCTCCCCTATAGATAAAAATACAAATGAAAATAAACCCTTTACTCAAGCACAGCTTGAGGATTTTAAAAATACCACGACTTACACAGTTAAGCGTGTGATTGATGGCGATACTATTGAACTTTCTATAGATGACACCACCCTTACAGTAAGGTTAATAGGTATAAATACCCCAGAAACTAAAGACCCACGAAAAAATGTCGAATGTTACGGAAAAGAGGCGTCAGCTAAGATGAAAAAGATTATTGAAGGGAAGAAGGTTTATTTCAATTTTGATGAATCACAAGCCCAATACGATAAATACGGAAGAAGTCTACTTTATATTTGGAGAGCAGAGGATAATCTATTCATAAATGAATATCTTATCCAAGAAGGCTTTGCGAACGAATACACCTACAGCGTTCCTTATCTTTATCAAAAACAATTTAAAGAGGCGGAATTAAAAGCTAAAAAAGAGGGTAGGGGATTATGGGGTGATATATGTAATATATAGAGGTAAAAATGATCTTGGCATATTGTAGAATTGTATGTAAATTGATATAATTATACATCTATATAACATTGTTAATTATATATCGTTCAATGTCAAAAGTATTTGTACAAACTAGAATTGATGAGGAAATAAAAGTAAAACTTGAAGAACTTGCCAATAATAACGGGTTAAGTTTTTCTGCATTATTACGATTGATTTTAATAGGAGTTGTGAATTCGGACGGAAAAGTTTTGAAAAAATTTATTACTAATAAACCAATAAATAAAATTTTAAATAACAATAATGGCAGGTAATTTAGAACCTCAACCATTGCCCCAAGCAAATGAAGTTGAACTTTTAACAAGAGATCAATTCTATAGACAACTAACAATTTCGGCTGAACAATTTGTTCCGCCAGAATTACAAGAAAAATTAAGAACCGCAAATATTCTAATTGCGGGAGCAGGAAGTATAGGTAATCCGATTGCCATGACTGCTATTAGATCGGGTGCTGAAAATATAACCGTTGCTGATCCTGATAGCGTTGAAGAAAGTAATCTTGCAAGGCAAGAATATCAGTTTTATCAAACAGGAAAAAATAAGGCTCAAATGACAGCTTTAAATATGAGATTAGTTAATCCCCATGCATCTAAAACCATTACAAGCGAAAAAGAGGGTATTACTTTAGAAAACGCAGAAGAATATGTTAGAAAAGCTGATGTTGTTATTGATGCGGTAGATATTCGTGCATTAGATGTAATTTGGGAATTACATAAACAAGCCGCAGAACAGAAAAAACCAGTTGTAGTTGGTTATGATCTAGCAGGTACAGCGATGTTAGCAGTTTATAGGTACGACAAGGAAGATATGAAACCACTAGCGGGAGATTTAACCGAAGAAAAAATTGCTGAATTTAGACACGTTAAGGAATTACATCAACAGGGAAGCATTGATGAAGCGAGTTTCTTGGATTATGTATATGAATCCTTCACTGGCCCTATCAATCCTCTTGATGTACCTGTGGAGCAGTTTCAAGAAATTATTGACAGAAAAGAAGGTGATACTAGAACGTATCAAATAGGAACAACATCAAGAGCATTGAGTGCCTTGGCAGTTGAAACAGTAAGGAGAATTTTGAATGGTGAGGAAGTAAAAAAAGTAATTGCAGTAGATTTACCTACAGAAGTTAGAAAACAGAATCCAAATGTAATCCGAAAATTAAGCCTTATGTTTAGGGCTTTGGGTTCTATACAAGCAAGAGGTAAAAGGGTTCACCAAACACTTGATATTTTAAATAATTAATTATTAAAAATGCTAGAACAAGCAATATACACTGTCCCAGAAACATTAAAAGATGGCGAAATTGCCATTGGTGTAGCTACTAGTATTGAAGATCAAATTGGTAGATTAGGTGTTGTAACTGAACGTTACAATCATCAAGGCTATCTGGCTAATGTACAAAAGTGTACCTTACCTGTAAAACCAGAAGTAGTGTTAAATGCTGATGGCTTAACCAGTGTACAACAATTATTATCACCAGATTTATACGAAGCATTCGAGAAAGAGGGTTTAGTTATGGAATTTGAAGGTGGTCAAAGTTTATACGTTGATAAATACCACTGGAATTCTGTTCCTATCGTTGCAAAAACAAATGAAGGTTATGTTGGTTCTGCAAGGGTGATTGTGAGAAATGGACATGGGCTTCCTACATTGACTGATCCGAGGATTCAAATTAACGAAGAATGGCAAGAAAAAGCAAATGCTTGTCCAGCGGAGTTTTCTCAATTTGCTGTAAAAAAAGGTTCTCCCCCAGGGGTGTCCGTTGGAATATTAAGAAATGCACATCTTTATAGTCGTGATGTTTTAGGTTTAAATGCTTGGGTTGCAACAACTGATAATTTTGTAGTGAAATTATTAAATGGAAGTTTCTTCCATTTTAGTATTCCAACAATCGGCCCCTCTGTTGACTATTTGGGTTCTTCGTCAACTCCTACATATCTTGATTTTGAAAAGTCCTTAGATAACGCACAACAATACGAAAGTAGTGCAGGAATAGCAAGATTTATTAGAGGAGAAAATGGAGTTGATGGTTTCCAGTGGTATCAGGGGATATAAAATATTTTAATTAAAGAATTTAATATGGAAATAATAGTATTGGTACTTCTTAGTATAGCGTTAATTTCTTTTGGATCTTTAGCTTTAAAACAGAATTGGAGAAGTAATACCAATAGATATTTTTTTCTTTTCACATTATTTACAGCTTGTTGGATTTTAATAAATTTCATATCCAACGAAGCTAAAGATTATTATGTAGTATTGTGGTCAAACAAATTCATTTTTATTTTTTCTTTATTATTATTATATTATCTTTATAAATTTGCCTTTCTTTATCCAGAAACAAAAAGAGAAAAAAACGGAGTTTTTGAGACTATTTTGCTTTTGTTTACAATTTTGTCTGTAGCATTATCAGTTTCTCCTTTTATTGTAAGTGAAATTAAGATATTTCAAGATCATTCTGAAATTAATTTTGCATGGGGTATAGGGGTTTATGTTGGATACGTAGCTATTGTTTTTGCCCTTTTTATAAAGGAGATTGCAACTAAATTTAAACGAACAAGTGGAATTGAGAGGGCAAAATTACAATATTTGTTGCTAGGAGTTGGGTTAACCGCAATTGGTGTTTTTGTAACAAATTTAATATTCCCCATCTTCTTTAATATTTTCGTCTTGTCTAATATTGGCCCGAGTTTTTTAATTTTTTTTGTTGGATTTACTAGTTTTTCTATTGTTAAGTATCGCTTATTTGGTATTAAGTTTATTATCGGGCAATTTATTAATTTTCTTATAGGTGCTTCATTACCTTATTTGTCTTTTTATCTTGTTTTAGCAATAGATGAAAATTTTTTCGGTGGAACATATACATCAACTGCTTATATCGCAGGAACTATCATCTCAATCATTTTTGCTGTTACCTATTCAATAATTAGAAATAGGTCACAAGAATATTTTCTTGGTAAGTTTGCTTATAAGGGTTTAAATCCTTCTGAATTATCAGCCACTTATGCAAAAAAAATAAGTACTGAATTAGACCTAGAAACATTAGTTCAAATTACAATTGATACGGTAAAGACAACCTATGAAGTAGAAAATGTAGGAGTAGTAATTTTTGAGGTTAAATCAGAAAAAGTAATATTTTCTGATATCAAATCATTTTTGAGTACTGGACTGTTACCAGAAGAATTAGTTGCAGTTACGAGATATTGGGATCATCTTCAAAAAAACACTGTTATTTCAAAAGAGGAGTCAAAAAATTTGCACGATGGAGTAGAAGTAGAAAATGTAATCAATTTGATGAACAAACATCATCTTGAATTAATTCTACCCCTAAATCGTAAGGTTAAGCTAAACGGAATAGTTATTGTTGGCTCAAGCAAGAAGCATGAATTTTATACAAGTGAAGAAATTCAATTATTAGATAATTTATTGATAAATACTTCAATTGCAGTTGGAAGATCGTTGTTATTTGAAGAAGTTGAAAATTTCAATAATACATTACAACAAAAAATAGATGAAGCCACCCGAGAGATTACCAAACAAAAAGATGATTTAGAAGAAGCCTTACGAAAGGAAAGAGACATGCTTGATATTCTTGGGCATGAACTTAGAACACCACTTTCCATTGCTAGAAATGCGGTAATGCTATTAAAAGGTGGGATAGTCGATAATAAAATGGATCATGAAAAACAAGTCCAATATATAAATATGGCGGAGGAAAATGTTAAAAGAGAAGTGCAATTATTAGAAACAATGTTATCTACTACAAAAATTGATAAAGATAAATTACAGCTTAATTTTGACAAGGTGGATTTACTTGATGTTATTAATGATTCATTTGATGGATTTAAAGAAAAAGCTAGTAAAAAGGGTATTGAACTAAAGTTTGTACCTCCTCAACAAGCATGGGTTTATGGAGATAGAAACCGTATGCAAGAAATTTCAGATAATTTAATAGATAATGCAATAAAGTACACAAATCAAGGTTCAGTAGAAATTTTTATTAATGAAGATGGGCAAAATATCAAGTTTTGCGTTAAGGATACAGGGGCAGGCATTCCAAGTGAAGATTTGCCAAACTTAGGAAAGAAATTTTATCGTGTTGATACTTATTTAAAATCACAAGGGAGCATTGGCGGTATGGAAATTGTAAGACCAGGGGGAACTGGTCTTGGTTTATATGTCACTTTTGGCTTAATTAAAGCTATGAATGGCACTATAAACATTCAAAGTGAAGTAAACAAAGGATCAATATTTTGTGTTATGATTCCCAAATATACTAACCAGCCAATAAATCCAAATGTTCAAGCTATGAATTCTTTGGACAAGTTTGCTCAATTAAAAAAAGAAATGGAAGAAAAGAAATAGTTTTGTATTGTAATACAATGAAAGTTTTATAAATTTGTTCCATAATCCCATAATATTTATTAAATGAATATTATGGAAAATGAGAAAGTTAAAGAGTTGTTGAAAAAACTAGATATTATGTATTTTGGCTTAATAGCAAATTTGTATTGCTAATACGTATCATTTTTTCTTTAAAAGTTCGTCAATTAATTTCTTTTTTCGTTCAATTTTTAGACCTCTGTGCAACCTCACTTTATCTTTTACGTGTGCAAAACTTCCTTCCAGCGTATTCGTTGTGTTTGGCATATTAATATCTAAGTGTTCCTGATAAACAAACAAATATGGAATGTTTGTCTTTAAGCTCCTGTAGGCACTCCTGAGCCTGGAGTGTGTAAAATGTTTGCTCCCGGTTTTTGGATCTGTTGTTTTTTCTCCTAAAAAATCTCTCCATTTTAAAAACCATTTGTTTAGCCACCCTTCGAAACTTAACCTATCAGTTTTAATTAACTTCTCACATAGTGCTTTTAGTTCAATTCCAGCTTCAAGATTCGGGTTGTTTGTGATGTATCTTCTAACGATCTGTAGCTGGTGAAATTGGCACATTTGCACAGGTTCTTTAAACAGCTTCATTAGTCCTTTCCTACCATCTACCACTATGCCTAAAATTTCAAATCCTTTTGCCTTTAGTTCGTTGATTCCTTGCTGGTACAAAGCAATCGTCTCATACGGAACGTAGTGCCAGAGCAGATTTTCCCGATTTAGCCAATCTCTGAATACCATTACTCCAAAAGTCCTTTTAAAGTACAGGGTATCCATTACAATAAGCACTTTTCGAGGCTTCATCTTTGGTATTACGATAATTTGTCGATCTACCTTATCCTGAACTGACCTAATAGATATCCCTAATTCGCTTGATAGCTCTGAATAAGTTCGTTTACCTCGAGAATATTTATCCCATATTTTTTGTTTTAAAAGATCTCGTTTTTTTATGCCGAATGTATGACTACATTTTCTGCAAAAATACCTCTGTTTACCTCTTACTTTTCCATTCTTCTTAGAAGAATTTGCGTAACATTTTGGACATATTTTTTAGTCATGTTTGAAATATTCTATGTATACACTTTTCTAACATGAATTTCCAGCGTTTTTAGCAATACATTTTTGCTATTATCCCTGTATTTTAAAGATGAAAAGGGTAGTTATGAGATAGCAGAAGAAATTAATGTAAAAAAACTACTAAAAATAATCAAAATTATTAAAAAACAAATTTAATAGGTTTAAACAATTATATTTTAGATAAATGAGTAAAAAGTGTCCTTATTGCAATAAAGTATTTGAAAATGATCCAAAAAGAAAAGGTAAATGCCGATATTGTGGTAAAACTTTTGTAATTCGCAAGGAACAGGCGTTGACTATAAATCAGGGAATATTGGTGGATTCTAAAAAAAGGCTTGAATATCTAAATGTAGAGGGTGTTAACCAAGCAAAAACATTAGATGAATTGTGGTTTGATCTTAATCAAGCCATTCTCAATTATTCTATGAAAGGTAAATTTGACGATGTTGCTTCAATTTATCTTAATATGGGTGTTATCGCAGAAACAGAGGGACATTATAAAGATTGTATTAAGTTCTATTTATTATGTAGCCATTTTTCAGCGTATGACATGATTAAAGAATATCAAAAATTAGGTATGAAACTTACTTTTGATGATTTAATGAAAACTGAAAATTACATGATATCGTCTCCTGTTAAGAACTCTATTAAAGAATTAGGTCTTGATTCTGCACTCATTGATGATCTAGGAAGGCTTTCTGTTACTCCTTCGTTAGAAGCAACAGAGAAAATAGAAATATTAAAAGAAGTATTTAGCGGTGAATATACACGATTAAAGAATATTCCTCATGATCAAAAAATTCCTTTGAGAATTAAAAAACCTAAAAAAGATATTTTCCAAAAACCAAGAGTGTTGCCTATGGAAAAAGTAAGTACTAAAAAGACTGGTTGCACAGGCTGTTTTGGGGCTTTTGTCGGAGTAATATTATCAACAGGAGCTATTGCGGGGTTTATAAAATAAAGGCATCATAATATTATTATTTTGGAGATGAAATAATTTCATTTTGAAATAATTCATCTTTCAGATCATCAACATTGTAATAGCTTTCTGTTCTTATTCTGATTAAATTTATTTTAGCTTCTTCAAATATATTATCCTTAATTAAATCCCTTTGTGATTGTTCGGTTTCTAAATGTGAGCTATCGTCTAATTCTATACCAGCAATTATTTTTAAATTGTTTACGTCACATAGCAAGAAATCAAGATGTTTGCTTTTAATTTGGTTAAATTTATAATTCCAATCATATTTTATTTCTGATACAGGTTTTATAATATCTGCTACTCTTACTTTTGGAACAATTAAAATCGGCTCGTTACCTATAGAAAGCCTCAGTATTTTATAAAATTTTAACTCAGTTTTAGATAATAAATAGTATCTTGATTTAAAATATCCAGAGGGCTGATAACGTGGGTTACTTTTCTTTTTGCTTAATTTTGAAACAATAAGGGCAAAAACAATTATCAAAAAAATACAAGGTACATACCAACATGCGAAGGGGCTAGAGAACGAGTATTTTATTCCATCAAATAAAACTTGAGATAAATTCGGTAATAGGGTTGGCGTAATAGTAATCATAAAAGCTAAAAATATATCTTATTATTGGGGGTAATAATAGTGATAACTTATTTCTTGCATATTACAACAGCCTCAATACCTGTACCTGCACAAATGTATAATTCCTCAAGTTTAATACAGTTCGTTGTTTTATAAATTTTTTCAATAATTTGTGTAATACCTTTTTTTGTAAGAGGTTTTTTAGTTTCTATATGAATTGGAATTTCAACAGTTTTTGGGCTTTTCATAATTTGCTCTATATAAGTATATAGAATTATAAGTCACTTCGTGATATTATGCAACATAACAGTATTTATGTTGCATACAGTTTTATTTTCTCCAACCTTTCTACTTCCCAATGCAACATAATTACAGTATGATATACCTGAAAGTGAATGCAACATAATTCCAATGGACACAACTTTAAAGTTTAAAAAATACTTAAAAGAGAATAATAAAAGTTTAAATACTATAGAAAATTATGCTTCCGATGTAGGTGGATTTTTTAACTGGTTTTTTACTAGTTTTGGAAAATATCCAGAGAAATTATTTAAAGAAAATGTTTTAGACTACAAATCTTACCTAATTACTTCAAAACATCTTAAAAACAAAAGTGTTAATAGAAAACTCCTCGCTCTAAAGGCTCTAAACCAGTTTTTAGTCGAGGAGGGGGTACAAGATACCTTTGTTATTGGGAAGAAAGATTTTGCAAAATATCAAGCTGATTTTATTTCACCAACAAAGGTAAATAAACAAGAGGTTAATCAGTTTATGCAATCAATACTAGAAACAGGTAACAAAAGAAACTTTGCAATAGTAAGTTTACTTCGCTATACAGGAATGAGAATTTCCGAATGTTTAAATATTAAAATCAGAGATATTGACCTTAAATCTGGTGAATGTCTCATTCGGAAAGGCAAGGGAAGCAAAGACAGAAAAATATTTATAAATACTAAAGCAAAAAATGCTATAAATATTTATTTAGAAGAACGATCAAAGAACAATCAAGTATTAATTGAAAATGACTTACTTTTTAAAAGTAGATTAAATAATCGAATAGATCGAACAGTAATAAGTAAAATATTTTCAAAATTTAGTGAAAAGATATCACCACACCAGTTAAGACATTTTTTCTGTACCGAACTCGCTGATAATGGGTCGAGTATTCAAGAAATTGCTTATCTTGCAGGACACTCCGACACAAGAACAACGATGAGGTATACACACCCTGACGAAATTAAAATGAAAGAAAGGCTAGAAAACTTGTAATATTGAAATTTCCATAGCAAGTGAAGTAAACTGTTTTTGAATTAATGTAGAATATCTAGCATTGGTCATATATATTGACAATATAGGTATACTAAAAGTATAATTAGATAGCTGTTTTTATATACCTCATATATAACAGAATATATTAACTAATGATGGGCTCTGGTTAATATATAAAAGAGGTTAAATCCTGTTTTCTACACAGGAAATATCCATTCCCATCGTTTAAAACACATTGTGTATTACACAAATTAATTAATTATGCGGTAATTAATGACACAGCTTATTAATGGAGGAGAAGAAAATTCGGCAGGTTTTAAGGTTTATGAAATACCAACGATTCAAGGAGGGATACTATTAGAACATCGTGACGGAGTTTGGGATCCGTATAGTGCTGGTTATTTCTTAAATATACTTCAAGAAAATAGAGTTTTTGATAGATTGCAAGGAACAAGTCTGCTTGATATGGGTTCTGGTAGTGGCATTTTAGGAATTGCAGGATTAAAAAGAGGAGCAAGGTTTGTAACAATGTCAGATTTAAGTGCTGATGCAGTTGCTTTATCTTCTCGAAATGCCTCACTAAATGGTTATCAAGAAGGAGACCATTTTGAAGCTGTTCAATCAGATGCCTTTGTAAATATTTCAGGAAGGTATAATTATATTATTAGTAATCCCCCTGTACAGCCAGAGTTACCAGTGCATCAAGATCACCCAGCTTATAAAACCAATGAAAGTGGACGTAATGGACGAATGGTTTTAGATAGGCTAATTACCGAAGGTCGAAATCATTTACAGCCTCAAGGACAAATGATAATTTCAAGTTCATCACGACATGGTCATAGGCTAACAATCGAAATGATGGACGATAATTGGGGACAAGGCAATTGGGGGGTTATTAATTCTGATGTATATGGTATTGGTAAAGAAGAACAGATAATCACTGAATATCATGGGCCATATATGGCCTTTTGGATAGGATCGCAAATGCAAGATATGGACTTTAGGGTTTATCAAAAAGATGAACAAGGACTCCCAATTTGTGAAGCTAGTTCACCAGATGGACATATAGTAAAATTGGTTACAGTGCCATTTCCCGAAGGTAATAAAACTGTAAAATTGGATATTGTTTCTGGGCAAGTGTTAAGAGCTGTTGAATGGGTAGAAAGATCAGAAAAAGAAGTAAAATTACCAGATGGATTTGTTGTACCAAATACAGATACTGATAAAAATTGGTATTATAAGTATTATATTTTGGAAGCTAATAATGCTCAGGTAGAAACTAATTCTACTAAAATAGTAGAGGTTTAATTGGTTTCATTCCATAATTTTTCAAAAATTATTCTCCATACGTCAGTCAGGCTTTTATCCTGAATAAGTATAGCCTTATAGGGCTTACTAGAAAGCATATAGGATACCTCATCTTCGCAAATGATAATTGTTGGTTGGATTAAATTGTACTCTTTTGGTAAAAATCGTGTTTCTCTGAATGAAACATTATCCTCTTTCTTCATTTCCCTACCTTCTTTGTTATCGACACCTAATGCTCTAAGGTATATGTTATTTTTTTTCCTTTCTGGAACATAATATTTTTTCCCATATTCCTTACTGTATGCTTTTCGCCATTCAGCTAAATTAGATAAAAATAGCACTTCTTTTTTTGAACTAAAAATTGATCTTTGGCAAATTTCCTTAAATCCTGTTTCACCTTCATAATAACTTACTAAAACTTTTGAACTTTCAGATGCTTTCGGGATTGTATGTAAGATTGAATCAATGAATCCATTAATAATTTTCTTCCCTTGTTCTATAGTTTCTATTTCTGCTTCTAAATCAATTTTTCTTTGCATAGATAGAATCTCAAGTTTTTTAGGGTGTTGCGGAATATATAATGTTCTATTATTTCTATTTGTTTTTGAAACTAAACCAGACGAAATTAATTTTTTTAAATTAGCCTGTAGACTCGATCTTGGTTTACCACATTGTTCAGATAAAGCAGATGCAGTGATCGCACCAGTAGATAACAAATAAAGATAGGTTTCAATTTCCGTTTCAGATAAATTGGTTAATTTATTAAGTGCTTCATTATCACTTAATTGTTTAATTTCACTCAAAAAATTATTTAGTGCCATAGTATTCTGGCGGTAATATATTAATAGCAAAGTATAGCAGTAAAGGCATTTACGTTCAAGGTTTTCACATAAATTTGATTAAGTGCCAGTTCTTGTCAGGCACAATTTTATTGTATTACAATCTATATAACAATTTGAGGTATATATAAGCAAACCGACCAGCTTCTTTGATGGGACTGATCGGAATTGCTTTAAGCTAAAATGTAGAAATTAGCTTACAGCGATTCTAGCAAAATCTGCTACTAGTTATCTAGTGGTAGTACCCTTCAACGAGTTGGCAAGATTTATTCTGTTATGAAATCTAGTCAATTTAAAAATAATCTTACTGCTCCAATAAGATTCATTTGTGAACCTTCACTAATATTTTCAAGACGGTTTTTTATTCCTTTTTACATACTTTATAAAAGTAACATTTTGTTATGGCTAAAAGTAATTTAAGAACAATGGGTAATACAATAAGGCAATACAGACGGCATTTAAAAATGTCTCGATTGCAACTTGCTGTAGAAAGCAATTTGAGTCTAAAAACAGTCTTAACAATAGAAAATGATAAAGCATCAAAAATAACATTTAAAAGTGTCATAAATCTTACGAAAGGATTAAAACTTAATCCAATTGAGGCTTTAGACTTATTTGGTTGGGGTATTACTAAAAATGAAATGAAACTCGATAAACCTTTACCTATTAATAGATATGAACAATTATGAAAATATTATTTTTCTATCAATCCATTGAACAGAAATTACTTGATTCGGTATGTTTATTTTTTTCTAAAGAAAAAAATATTACTCCAACATATTTTCAGATTGAAAATGTCTATGGGAAATTAATAATGACTGAAATTAATAATCAAAATAAAAAAATATCTAAATTAATAAATGATACCGACATTGTTGTTTGGGAAGGTACACAAAATAATGATCTGGTATTACCAATCATCGAATATTCGAGAGGCAAAAAGCCATTATTTGTCATTCAAGGACATGGGAAAAATTTTAAACTAAAGAAAAATCCCAATAAAAATTGGAATTTTTTTCAAATTTCATATCTTGGCAATGAAATTATTAAAGCGTTGGAATTGGTTGTGAAAACAGGAATTGGTTTTGTAAACAGAAAACTAATTTTTATTCTTCCTAGTGAAATGAATAAGTATCTTGAATGGAATAAAGATAAAAACAAGTCAAGCAAGGCTTATGTAATAAGAGAAGCATTGCTTGAAGTAATAAAAAACGATACTGAGTATTGTAATTTTTTAAAATTGGAAGGTAAGTAAAAATTTATGGGAAAGTGTTCTTTTAAAATCAGCAGAGGCTCATTGGTTAAATACTTTAGATTAGAAATCCCATCTAAATTTCTATGTCTTCAGTAAGTTCGCTTAAAGATACACCGAGAGCCTTTGCAATTTGATGAGCAGTTGTAAGAAGTGGACATAGCTTTCCTAGTTCTATTTGACTAATAGTAAATACGGAAAGTTCAGCATTATATGCAAGTCTTTCTTGAGAAAATTTTTTCTCAAGTCTAATTTTTTTGACATTCTTACCAAATTTTTTTTGGTAAGAAGCTTTTGAAACCATTATTACAAAATAATATTTAAGTTTTATATATGTTAAGTATATGAAAAACTATAGTTGTACACCAATAGACGTATTACTATAGAATGTACTATAATTACATAGCTAAATGTTAACTAAAGAAACGAAAAAAAGGAGTTTAACAGACATTAAAAACAAGCTAGATAGGCTTAGTTTTCAGATGAGTTTGTTAGAGGCAGAACTACTTTTACTAAAATATAGAAAACAAATTGGCAATGTTAATAAAGTTATATTGGTCGATAAAAATAAAACTATTTATATTCATAAAAACTATGAACGAAATTGTTGTCAAAAAAATTGATATAGATTTTTTTAATGAGAATAAAGAGAATAATACTCTTGATCTTGCATTAGAATCAATTCTCGAAAGTCTATCGGCAGTTAGCAGAGAAGAAGCTAAACAAAAAGGTTTTACAATTCAAGTTGGGGAAAACAGAAAAATAAATTTTTCTGTTCCTAATCCAACGGATCAGTTATCAGAAGAATTAACACTTATATTTCAAAAGTTCTGTTATGTTATCGGCTAACAAAATTGATTTAAACCTTATTGATAAAAACTTGAATTTAGCTTACTGCTCAAATGATCGGGGAGGACTATAAATAGCCCTCCCCTCTAACGTGTTGTGCATGGATAATGTGGTTATCCAGACACAAGTCTATTTTAGCAGATTGTTGCTCTATAGAGTACTATAGATTAAACAATAGCAGTATATATTAAATTTTAATATATAGTTGATTTTTAAAAACTTGGTGATATAATTCAAATTAAACGACTGCGTTCCGTTATCTTTTAATTTGGTTTTACCGTTATATGAGTAGTGTTAAGGGTTTTTTGACACTAACGGAATTTGCTGAATTTATCAAAAATAAATGTGGTATTGAGATAAAAGCAAGTTCTATAAGAAGATATATAATGCAAGGTAAAATCAGTGGCTTACAAAAAATTGGTTATATGTGGGTAGTCAATGAAAAAGAAGCTGTAAGCCTAGCTAATTTAGTTAAAGAGATATACAAAAAACGCAAAGTCAATTAAACAACTAAACTAACGTGTTGTTGCATGAATATAAAAATTTTAATAACAGTTAAACGACTGTCCAGATACATAAAGCTATCCCCTTTGTGTAATACTCCTATTTCTAAGCGAATTAAAACTATCCGCCGAATTCTTCATGGCGTTAACTATCCTTATTTATTAACAATTCAATATGTTAAAAAAAGTTAATTCTTTTTTCAAAAGAATAAAATCCTTATTCCTAAAAAGAAAAAAACTGTCTATTGGGATATTTTTCATATCCCTTTTTGTTTTAATGCTAACAGCCTCACTCATATATATGTATGTGAGACCTAATGTAAGCATTGAATTTAACAAAGACCAGAACAACATCAAATACAAAAGTTACTCAGTATTTGGTGGCGAAATGATTGTTTACAAAGACGATCAAGAATTTAAGAAGGTGTCACTAAGCCCATTTTCAAAAAATATTGATTTAGATTTAACTCAAGATGGAATTTACAAGATCAATATTAAAGTTGGAAATGATAATCTTAATTATCAATATGAAATTGATAGAACAGCACCAGTTATTACTACTGAATACCCTCTAATTACTAATCAAATTGAAGTTCCTATTAAGGTTACTCTCAATGAAGAAGGTACTACCCAGATCAAATACACAGTTTATTTTTTCGATGAGCAGAATAAAGAAGTAGGCACAGATAATGCAGAAGAAGTCTTTGATAACGCATTTCCTGTTAAAACAAAAGAAGGCAAAAACACCTTTTCCATTATTGCAACTGATGAGTGGAATAACAGTAAAGAAGAATCTTATGAGTTTATAACTGACTTTACCAAACCAAAAATCGAGCTGATTAAGCCTACATACAATGAAACTTACAATGCCTCAGATACATTTCAATTTAAAATAACTGATGAAAACGGAATTGCTAAGGTTACAGCCGGCGAAAATGAAATTCAAGGCGATGCTAACGGAGTTTATAGTTTTAAAGCAGACTATAAAGACGGAGATAATATGATCAAAATTGTTGCCTTGGATAAGGCAAACAATTCTTTTGAAGCACAAAAAGGCGTTATGCGAAAAGTTTCTTCAAGTAGAAGAATAACCCAAATTAATAATAATACAAATAATAACAATTCCAATAATAATACAGGCGGTACAACCTCCTGTAATAACGGAGTGAGCGGATATAACATATTTTGTTACTTGAATAATTATAGAAACGATCAAGGAAACCCCGATTTAAGTTGGAATAGTTCAACAGCAAATTACGCAAATGCTTACGCATATTGCTTGGAAACAACTGGTTTTTCAATTAGTAGCAATCCCCATAATCCAACTAAAGAAGTAAACGACTGTATGACTGGAAAAGGTTTTTCTACTACAAAGCCTTATGGCGGTGAGGTGATTGCAGCTAATCGCTCAAGTGCAAAGTCTTACACTGACGCATTTAAAGCAAGTTCAACTCATTGGAATATTATCGGAAGTAGTAGTGCTAAAAATACGGGAATGGCTAGTTATGGCAAATGGGTAGTAGGTTACGTCGGTTTTTAATTTATTTTTATTTTATTTAACAAACTAAAAATGCCCCGATTTAATTATTATTTAAAAGTTTATGAAAGGGATATTTTCCAAACTCCGCCCAAATAGGAGAAGGGGAATTTTACCAACAATTTTGCGACTGGCGGTATTGTTCTCCCTTCTCTTACAGTATTTTAGCCCAATAATGCCTTTAATACAAAAGGTAAAAGCCGATGAATTTTATAATTCAGGCGGTTCTATTGGCGAATGTAAGTTCGCTTCAATGGTGGGTATCCAATATAACGATATTGGAGGAAATGGTGTTCAATGGGATAACGCCAATGTTCGAGGTGTATCTGGTAACTGGATTCAATCAGTTAGAACACTAGACATTGCTGATATTACATACCCAGACGCACACAGATATCCAAATATGGCTGATGTGGTTGCAGTACCACCAAATACTAGAGTTGAATTTGGATATTGGGCTTGGAATTACACAGGACATGATGTGACTGTAGATACAGCTGTTATTTTTACCTCAAGGGCTGATCCCAATAATGGTGATCTTACACAACTTGGAGCAGGTGGTTCTTATGTAAGTGTTGGCATGAATGGTTTTCCAACACGTTCAGGGAAAGCAATTAATGCTTATCCCGGAACGTATGGAGTTAGAACAAATGATGCAGGAAGAATTGTTTATTCATTTAATACTATTCAACCTGTTCAACTACAATCATTTAATGCTACTCCCATATGGAGTGGAGCAAACCTTTCTGTTAGGTATGATATGGTTTTAAGGAATGTTTCAACCTATAACCTTTGCAATATTAGAGTAAGAGATGTAATGCCTAGTGGGGCAGTTTATGATCAAAGCCATTGTATAAATTCAGGTCAATCAATAACTGTTTCCTATAGCGAAAATTGGGGAACAAGTTACCCTGCTTCAATCATTAATGATCCTGCTACTATTTGGGATAATAACTCACATACAGAATCACCAAACGTAACTATGCCAAATATTTACGATGGAGGAAATGCAGAATCAAGACCAGCAGTAGCGATGAGAGATGATTCTAATGCACCCGCAGGTTGGAACGCCTCTCAGCCAACTTGGGGACAAATAACAAATCCACCTATGGAAGTTACTCTAATTCCTTATTGGTTTAATTCTGGTTCAACCCAATTAGATTTAACACCTAATGTTTCAATTCATAAAACAGTAAGTGATGCAGACGAAACTAATGTCAAAACAAATACTTCTGTTAATAGAGAAAACATTACCTATAATGTTTCTGTTCAAAATACTGGCGGAAGAACATTGAATGTCAATGTTCTTGATGATTATGACCAAAACTATATTACTATTACTAATAGTAATGGAGGAGTTGATAATGGTGACACGATTACTTGGACTATTCCCGCTTTAGAACATGACCAGACTGTAAACTACACAGTACAAGCGAAAATCAAAGACTTGGCACATGGTAATTATACGTTTAAAAATTCAGCTAAGACAACAAATCCCGAAACGCCACCAGATGAAACTACAACAAATGTAAATGCTAGAGCTACAATCACACTTGATAAACGAGTTACAGATAGCGATGAAAACAATGTGAATGCAAATACTGTTCAGGGAGATCATTACAGCGAAGATGAAAGGCATTTAACATTTAATATCAACTACACAAACACAGGTGACGCAGATGCTACAGGTGTTGTATTGATTGATAATTTAAGTGAATTCTCAAATGCAGGATTGTTAAATAGGGTAGAGAATATTAGTAATGGCGGAGTTTATGATAGTAATACTCATATTATCACATGGAATATTAGTAATCTTGGTGATGGAGAGAGTGGTTCAGTTTCTTTTGAGATTTATCTTAATCGTTCAGGTGATATAGACAGAAACTTAACTAACACAACCACGATTGATTCTAATGAAACCGCACCTGTTACTGATATGACCAATACAACAATCCTTACACCAGAGCTTGTTATCAACAAGACTGATAACAAAGATACTGCTAACACAGGCGATACTCTTACATATCAAGTAACTATCAGAAATACAGGCACAGGTAATGGTTACAATCTCATTATAAAAGATACATTACCTGAATATGTTACTGATATTAGAAATATAAGTAACAATGGTGTTTACGATAGTAATACAAGGGTTATAATTTGGAATAATACAACTGATCCGCAAGGAATTGCATTGAATAATGGTCAATCAGTTATTTATACCTTCGAGGTGACAATCCCAAATATTATGCCAGTTGGTACTACTATTTTGCATAATATTGCAACAGTTGAAAATCCTACACAACAACCTGTTTCGGGCGATGACAATACTACAGTAATCGCACTACCTAAACTTGATATTGAAAAGTATGTTAAAAACCTTACCGCTATTGAGCAGAATAGGATTTATAACGGAAACAATGGAAGTTATGGAGCTGATGCTGATACTTGGTTTGATAATGAAAATGACGTTAGAGCAATAGCAGGTGATGTTTTAGAGTTTACACTCGTTTACAGAAATACTGGAAATGCAACTTCTCCTAAAACTTGGGTAGCAGACCATTTACCACGTTATATTCTTGACGATCAAGGAAATCAATTTGAAATTATCAGAGGAGAAGATTTTATAAGTATAGATGATGGAATTTCCCCTGTTCAAAATGGTTCTGCATGGGACATTATCTGGAATATTGGTGATTTTAACGTAAGTGAAGAATACCAAGTTAAAAAATTTCAGGTCAGAATAAATCCAGATAGTAGCGTTAATTACACTACTAATGATGTTCAAAGAATTTTGGATAATAATTCTGATATTAAATCGGAAAATCCACAAGTTCAAAGTGATGAAGATAATGCAGTTTATAGAATAGATCAACCAGTAGCTTCAATCACCAAAGACAGCGATAAGGTTATTTACCAGTCAAATGAAAAAGTAATTTATGAAATTACTGTATCAAACAATGGTGATGCCAAAGCGGTAGGTATTGTTAGAGATACACTTCCAGAAGGTATGAGTTACGTTTCTTCAAATCCTACAGTTGCAAGAATTCTCAATAATGTAATGGAATGGGATATTACACTCGATGCAGGGCAAACAACTACCATTCAGATAACCGCAAAATTCAATACTCCTGTAAAAGATGGATCATTCTTTGATAACAAAGTTGTCTATATTTACGAGAATGAAAACAAAAATGATAGACCAGACGTAAACGCAGAAAAGCAGGTGGAAGCAATCGCACCTATCATTGAAGTAGTTAAGGAAAAACTTGATCCTACAGTAGTTACACCTCTTAATATCATTAAATACACAGCAAAGATTCATAATGTGGGTAAGGGAACTGCATTTAACGCTAGTGTTACAGATGTTATTGATATTAAATTCCTTGACGTACTACCAGAAACTATTTCAGATGGAGGTACTTATGACGTAAATACTCATACTATTACTTGGAATATTGGCGATCTAGCAAGTAACGGAAATATCGTTCGTACTTATGAAGCAAGAATCAAGTTTACAGATGAAATTCAAAATAGAGATGTGATTTACAACAAGGTTACAGTAATCAATGACACAACAGACAATACCGATTCAAATACAGTTGAATCAGAAATATCTTGCGGTTATTTAGAAGGTATTGTTTGGGAGGATTCAGATAAAGACGCAATGATTGATAAAGGAGAATTACGAATTGGTAATGCAATCATTGATGTTTCCATTGAGGATTTTGACAAGTACGGAGCAAAGTTCGTAACAGATAAAGAAGGACATTATGTTGCAACTTGCTTACCTTATGAGCAAAACATTTCCGTTGATCTAATCAGACCAAATGGTTATGTAGGTCAAACTACTGTAGATAATTACATGGTTAGGCTTACAGAATCAGGCGATTCTACAATCTATAAATTAGACGAAAACGGAAATACTTTATGGGTATGGGCGGGTACAAATTTTAGTCATGCCGATCTTGGTTTATACAGGACTAAACTTTCAAGCGGAAGTGTTCTAGGAATCTCTACTATGTCTCAAACTGGAAGTGCTTTATTAACAGCATTTCTTGGCATGGCTTTTTCGACAATAGCCATTTATCTTGGGTTACATAATAGAAAAACTATTCTTAATTTTGCTCAAAACAACAAATGGAAGGGTACTTTGAAATTATTACGAAAATAATTGCCGTTGGAACAATTTTATTGTTCACAGGTGGATTTATAAAAGGGGTACTTGGTTTTTTAAAGTTAAAACTTAAAAAGAAAATTACCTTTACCCCTTCGGGAGAAGATCAATTTATTTAATTTTATTTTTTATATAAAGCTTATGAAAAAAAGCAAAAAGATTGTAGCAAGTGCCTTGACTGCTTTGGCAATACTCCCAATGGGGGCTTCCAAAGTATTTGCACAATCTCAAGGTCAGGCGATCCAATTCGGAAACTTAGATAACCTTTTATGGTCAATCGTAAAAACGGTTCAATACTATACTTTACCTTTAATGGCTATAGCACTTGTTTTACTTGGCGTAAAACTCTTAACAAGTGGAGATGATACAGGGGCAAAAGATTCAATCAAATCATGGATAATAAAAATCCTAATTGGTGGAATCGTGATTTTCGGAGCGGCTTCACTTGCCACACTACTTAAATCAGCAGTAGGAGGATAAGGAGAAAATTATGAAAATTGGAAAACAAATAGGAAATAATCTAAATAAATTTTATTCAGCACTTGATGTTGTTATTGCTCAACCTGTTAAAGAGGCTAAAGGTAATTACGTTAAAATTTACAAGAAAGATAGAATCAAGGCTATTTTTCTATTGATTGCGTTTGTCTTAATAATCGCACTATCAATATTATTTTCCGTTTGGTTTTTCAATAATGATTATCCAACAAGTACGCAAACCAACTTAAATGAGTTTAACAGTATGCCTCTTGGGCAAAGTTCAGAACAAAAAACTGTCGTTACAAGTTTTCTCGAATCGTATAAAGCAACAGTTCAGCTTTTTACACCCATTTTCGATGGCTTTGTAACAAGCACAGCCGATCCAACTGGAAAAAGCCAACCTTCTGGTAATGGTTTTTCGTATAATCCAGTTGCGAACAATAATACTGAATTCTACTCAGGGGCTACTGTTAGACCTGCAACTTATTACTCAAATAAATTACTCGTTCTTGTGACACCACTTCTTGTGGTACTTATTGTCATTCAAGGCTTTAACTTCATAAATGGAGAAAAACCAGAAGAATTGAAGTCATTTATATATAGAGTTCTTTATACAGTTGCCTTGATTATTCTCACTCCCCAAATACTAAGTCTTTCCTTAATTGGCTCAAATCTTTTAACTAGGTATCTTACTGATGGAAAACCAGTTACGCAATTTATGGTTTCATTTTTAGATAAAATTCAACAAAACTATCAATCAAATACTCAAGATCAAATTGTTACTGTAATTACGACTATCACCACAGGCGGAACTTCAAACATAGTTGCTTTAATTCAGTCATTACCAATAATATTACCCTTTATTCTTATTTTACTTTTATTCTTATATATTTCATTCCAATTTATTTTAAGGTTTTTAAACCTTTATTTCCTAACAGCAATTTACCCATTTACGACAGTATTTGCCATTCACCCAAAAACTCAAGGAATTGCTTCAAATTATTGGAAACAATGGGTATCTTTTCTAATTCACCAACCAGTCTTTGTTTTGGGTTACGTTATTGTTCAGGAACTTCTTTTCGATATGCTCGATAAAGGAGCAAGTATTGAACAAATCCTTATATTCCTTGCTATGCTTTTATTCCTCTCAACTATCAATATGGTATCTTCACGAATTTGGGGAGATGTTTATACAGCACTTTCAACAAATATCCAGTCAGCTATTGGAGCAGGTGTAGCAAAGAATATGCTATATGACAAGCCTAAAGCACAAGTTTCAGGTATGTCTCAAAGCTTTAAGAGCGGGGCATTAGGTGGATTAGTAAATAATTTTAGTTCTTTTGCAGGTAGAAAGACAGGTGAAAAACTAGGAACAGTAAACACATTCGGTAAGTCATCTTTCGGAAACGCAGGAGGTTCAGGTATAACAGCCAGTTCGGGCGGGAAGTCTGCTTCGAGTTCAGGATTAAAAGTCCAACACACAGCATTGGAAGATGGAACAAAATCATTTATTGCACAAGGATTAAGTGAGAGCGGATATAACGTAACAAGTAGCGATCCGACAAATGGGGTAATTTCCACAGGTGGATCATTCTACGCAAACTCTGAAAGCGATCAGAAAGGTTTAAGCACATTATATATGTCTAAATCTGACGCTAAATTAGACGGAGTAAAAGAATCAGCAATTAAAGAAGTAAGTATTCCTTCAATGAGTGTTCGTGATACTTCCAATAAGCTTGGTACACAGGAATACAACAGAAAGGTCGGAAAATTTGCAAAAGATAAAGGAATTAAATCAAAAGTACATTTAAATCAAAGTACTTCAGGTGAAAGAGTAGCCACAAATTTAAAGGTGGCTAGAGGATTAAATCAAGCTCAAAACGTACATGGAGTTGTAGTTAAAAGGTTTGCGAACAACGCACCAAAAGGTGATCCAAACGGAAGAATCACTAAGTTTTATGTCTATAACGAATTATTAAAAGGAGAACAAAAATGACACCCGCAAGAGTTTACAAAGTGAATATTAGAGAAAACATTTTAAGACAACTTATCTTTACAGATAGAAATATTGTTTTAGGGCTGATTATACTTGTTGGCGTTCTTGTTTGGATACTTGGAAACGGACTTGCAATAGAGATAAAAGTTTTTACAACCTTAATTCTTAGTGGGGTTTTACTTGTCGGCTTAACTGCTCGTGTTGATAGGCAACCAACTTACAAGATTCTTGTAAGAGCTATTCAATATACGTTTAGGAGCAAGTCTATTAGATTTTAAATATTTAACCATGATCAATTTTACAATTCAGGATAATTTTTTAATTACAAAAGATCAACTAATTGCAGTATTTGAGATTGAACCGATTGACTTGATTTTACTTCCAGAAGAAGAACAGCATGTTTTTGAATCCGATATGCACCGACTCTTAAATAGTCTTGGCGATGTTCATATTCAGATTATTATGCGAACTAGAAAAGCCACAGCAAATGATATGGATAGACATTTTCGAGATTTAACTACTCAAAATATCAAATTTTCCAATTTAAAAACACAATCAAAAACTTCCGAACTAATTCAAGGATATGTTTCAGAATTATCAAATCTATTAGAAAACAACATTATTCCTGTAAAGGAGTATTACATAGTTTTCAAACAGCAGGTAAACACCAAAAACAAAACACAACTTATTGAGGCAATGAAAAAACTTGAACGATTAGTACAAAGAGTTTCAAGTAACTTCAAAAAAGCAGGAATTGATATTAAACACACTACAAATTATGACAATGCAATTATCAATAACAAGGAAACAGTTATTGAACATAAAAAATTAGAGAAATTAGTTAAGTCATTTATACGTCTATGAAATACTTTTTTAACTTTTTTGAAAACATTTTTCATTTTGGAGAACTAATAGGGTTTTTAATAGCTAAAGGAATAAATAAATTTTTTTATGGCTTATTCCTTTCTTCTTTTGATGAATCAAAAGAACACCTAAAGATCGAACAAGCCAAATTGGAAAACATGAAGAAGGAACTTGAAAACCAAAGGAAAGAACTTGAGATTGAATCGAAAAAATATCAAGACAGGATTGCCGATATTGAAATATTACTCAAGGCTGAAAACATCGATAAGGAAACTTTCGTTACATTACAGGAGGAAAATAAAAAACTAAAAGAAAAAATCAATGATAAAGATAAAATTATCAAGGATTATAAAGATAAAGAGGGCGAAATAAATATGTTGAGGCAGTATGTAATGCAACAGCAATCCAAAATGGCAATAACGGAAAAGAATAATAAAACTGTTACCTTAAATGCTCTTGAATACAAAAGACTTCAAGAACAAATCGGAATCTTGGAAAGTGAAATAAAGGTACTAAAAAGTACAAAGGAATATGTCGGAGAAACCATACAGAGTAAGGCTAAAGAAGTCTTAATTCCAAAATTTGAAAAATCAAGAAATCCAATAAAACTAATTAAAAATTACCTCAAATTCAGAAAAGAAATGTCTGAATTTAAAAAGCTAGTTAACGAATACATCAAACTAGACAAAGACTTTGATAATAAAAAGTCTAAAAAGTACAAAATGGAATCAATTAAAGAAGCAGATAGGCTTATGGAGATAGGGGATAAATTTGTTAGAGTTTATTACTTGGCAGATTTACCGAACGTAATATTTGCTACAACACTTTTTAAAATAATCAATTTACCTATTCCACTTACACTTTCTTATCACATCAAAGGCACTAATAAAGGAGCAATGATTAAAGCGGCTCGGCAAAGATTATCTGTACTTGAAAGTATCCTAAACGAAAGAGCCAGAAAAGGAAAATCAACAGATCATGGCGTTGATAGAGAAATGGAAGAAGTGAATACCTTTATCACTAACTTAACACACGATATTGAAAGAACTTTCTTAATAAGTGTTTACGCCATGATAACTGCTGATTCTAAAAAGGAACTTTTAGAGTATGATCAAAAATTCCAAGATGAAACAGGTGATATTGAATTTACATTCAATACATATACTTTCGGACAGCAAAAGATTTTAGATTGCGTTATGCCCCTTGCTCAAGATTCTGTAAAGGAAAACTCCATATTGCAGACCTCCGCAGTTGCTAATATGCTTCCATTTTTAACTAGAAACTTAAACGATCCTACAGGTATTTTTATCGGAACAAATCATTACAACAGCTCACTCGTCTTAATCGATCTATTTAAAGCTAGAAATGCCAACATGAACATTTTTGGTACTTCTGGCTCTGGAAAATCAGTTACATCTAAAATCATCATGGAAAGACTTGTTTTAAGAGGCGTACAGATAATAATTCTCGATCCAGAAGGGGAGTATGGAAAACTTGCCAAGTCACTTGGCGGAGAAGTAATTGAGTTCAATAGAGAAAATGGCATAAATCCATTTTTTATCGGTAATGCAAGTAATGACAGTATTAGAGATCATGTCGGCGTTTTAAAAAATTTCTTTTCCTTTTTCATTCAGGAAAAAAGACACGATACTGCTAAACTCGACAAACTACTTATGAGGACTTATGAAAGCGGAAATCCAGTATTTAGCGAGTTTATGGATATAGTTAAAAAAGAGGCGAAAGTAGATAAAGATATAAATTTTGTAGAGGACTTGGAACAGCTACAAAATGGCTCACTATCAGGAATTTTCAGTTCTGAAAAATCAATCAATCTAAACGCAGATGTTATCTGCTTTGATTTATCCCAACTTACAACAGATGAAAAGAAAATACCCGCAATGTACTTACTAGGTACAATTATTAACAGGCTTATTGATGATAAATCAGGTAAAAGAAGAATGATTTTCATTGATGAGGCTCACAAACTCTTAGTAAATGAGGCTACTACCCAATTTTATGTTGATCTTGTAAAGACTGCTAGAAAGAGAAAAGCAGGTGTTGTTTCTATCACCCAAAATCCAGAAGATTTTAAAGAGGGTAATAACAGTAAAACTATTCTGACACAGGCTGAAACTTCAATACTACTTAAACAAGCACCCGCTAGTATCAATTTTATTAAAAGACACGAGCTTTTCAAATTAACAGAAAGGGAAATGTCCGATTTACCGACTTTCGGAATCGGGGAAGTCTTATTTATCAGAGAAAGAGAACATATCTACATGGATATTTTTCCTTTTGAATCAGAGAAGGAATTAGTCTTTACAAGTTAAAAAATGCTCAAGTACGAAAACATTATTACAATCAAAGAAACAAATTTAGTATTAGACCTAATACTTGGGCTGATAGTAGTTTTCTCGTTTTTTAGTTTCTTCAATACTCAAGTTAGTGCATTCGTTAAAGGATACTTAGACTTTTCCCCTTATGCAGAATTTAACTTTTTGGAAAGAACAAATCAAAATCAGACAACAATCGAAATTATTAACAAACGATACGTTGATAATATTTTCTTCAATGGAATAGCAAGTAGGGATAAGCTTACAGTTACCCTAGAAGAAGGAGAAAACAATTTCCTCTTTGTACTTTCTGGTCGTGGAAAAGAAATTGAAAAGAAAATTTCAATCGTTAAAGATACGAAAGCACCAGAATTTACAACTGCTTTCCAGTTCAAAGACACAAAAATCAATACTGATTCACTTCTTATTGAAGGTGAATTAAATGAGCCTAGCAAGGTTACAATAAATTCAAAGGACTGTTTAACCTTAGAAGATAAGGTTAAATGCGAATTAAATATTTCAGGAGATACCGATGTAATATTTTTGGTAACCGATTTAGCAGGAAATAATCTTGAAAAGAAGTTTAAGGTTACTATAGACAAAACTGCACCAACCCTTGAAATTAATTCAGAAAACCCTACCTTTCAAGAAAAAGTCGCAATTACTATTAAGGGAAATGAAGAACTTTCAATAGCAACAGTAAAAGGACTTGAGGCTAAAAGGATTGATGAAAGCACTTTTTCCTTTGAAGTATCTCTCAACATTGGTAAAAATGATTTTGAAATTATTGGAAAAGATAATGCGGGAAATGAAACTAAGCAGAATTATTCAGTTGAAAGAAAAGAAGCACCAAAAAAGACGAGCAATAATTCTAATAATAACAATACAAACAATAATACTGGCGGAAATACAAATCCCTCAAATTCTTGTAGTTCAGTATCCATAAAAGTATCTAACGTACAAACTCCTGTATTTCCTTCGGAAACGCAAACTGCCACAGTTCAATTAACTTGCGGAAATGGAAGCGGGTACTCAGTTCAAACTATAAATTTATCAGTTAAATATTCCAATGGAGTAACTAAAAGTTATTCCAAAACGACTAATGGTAGCGGTATTGCCGATTTTTCATTCCCAGTTGAAGCTATTGGAGGTTCTACAGTACTAACTGCAAGTTATAGTTCTCTTAAAACAAGCGTAACTTTTCAGGTTACTAATTAACTTTTTATTTATTTTAATCGTGAATAACACAATGAAGGAAACAATTAAAAAAATTCATTCAGAGCAAAAGAACAATAAGATTATTGCTCTTATAGGAGTTGGGCTTCTTGTTTTAATTTTATTTGTAGTTTGCGGTATCTCAATCTTCCTAACCCTATTTGGCAACCAAACAGAAAAATACTTTGAACAGAAAGCTACAGTTTCAGTTCGATACAAGGAATTTAGTAATAAATTCGCTTCAATTCCTAATAATAATGACAAATTCATTTACCTTAACGAAAGCATGATAGAAATGCAAAAACATTTATCAGGTGTTAATTGCGAAAGAGTAGAGGCAAGAAGTAAAGCAGAATGTAAATCATTAAAAGATAATATTGAATACTTTGCCACTACTTCTGAAATATGGGTAAAAGACATCAAAGAATTAGGAAAAATCAAGGACGAACATATCAATCAGGAAAAGTATTTCTCAGCACTTAAAACAATCAATGATATTTTAGACAACTAGTTTATTTTATTTTTTATTTTTATTTATATGAAAGCAAACCAATTAGTTGCGATTAAAGGTCGTTTAGTAAACGATCCAGAAGTTAAAACTTCTGAAGGGGGTAAAAAATACTTCAAGATAGGACTTGCAGTAAATGAAAAACTCCGTAACGCAGAAGGTAACGTTGAAGAAGTTACCACATTTTATAATCTTCTAGCCTTTGACAAGGCGGCTGAAATTTACAGCAATGTAAAAAAGGGTCAATATGTCAGAGCAGAGGGTAGACTTCAAATTAAACCTTATCTTTCAAAAGAAAGTGAGCCTAAGGTTGACTGTACAGTCATTCTTGATGACTTAATGGTTAGCCTCTTTATTGGTGGAGATGAAAATTCCAGCGAAGAAAAGGAAGAAAAAGCTGAATAATCAGTTTTTGAAAGAGCTTTGCCTTCAAATTTTTTAAAAAACGATGAAGGCATTGCTGTGGCAATGACTGAATCGCCTTTTTGGTTCTTTTTGGGCGTTTTCAAAAAGAACAATCTACCCTTAATTTTATGAAGAACTACAATTTGAAGCAAAACTTAATATTAAAAAACAAGGCGGTTAGGACAGTAACATTAATAATTATAGTGTTTTTTTTACTTTATTTGGTTTATGCCTATTATCCGCTTTTAAAATACAAATTTCGGGGTGAAGATTTAACAAAAGAAACAATAAATACCCCTATCGAGGAATTTATTTCAGAAAAGAAAGAAGATAAGAAAATTCCAGAAAAAAATAGCCTTATTATTCCAAAAATCGGCGTCTATGCTGAAATACTTGAAGGTGATAGCCTTTCCGTTCTTGATAAACAAGAAGGAGTATGGAGAGAGCCACAAACAAGTATCCCGACACGAGGTAGTAATATGGTGATTGCAGGGCATAGACGACAATTTTTACCACCTAACATAAACACTTTTTATTTACTCCCCGAACTTAAAGAAGGGGATTTTATCATTATGTATTGGGAAAAAGAAAAATACGTCTATAAAATCACAAAAACGTCTGATACCCACCGCAAAGATCAATTTGCATATGAGAAAACACCAAATAGCGTAATTACTTTATATACCTGTATTCCTCTTGAATCAGCAAATAGCAGGTTTGTTGTTAGAGCAGAAAGGATAAATTAGCATGGCAAAAGATAATAGAACACCAACAAATAAAGCACTTGATGAAGGAATTGAAAAAGGTTCTGAACTAGGCGGATCAGTTGCAGGTGCGGGTATTGGTGCATTGGCAGGGGCAGGTGTAGCGGCCGCCACAGGCGGAGCAGCTATACCTTTAATTAAAAGTGGGGCTGATATTGGAGCGGGTATTGGAAAAGACGTTGGAAATGCAGTCGGGAAAGTTGGAAAAATGGCTCGTCAAAGTACAGAATATATAGGTAATCCCCTTGAGGCAATATTAGATAAATCTATTAAACTAATCGTTGATTTTCTTATTCCTGTCCCGATTTTAGGGGAATACACAGGCGATCTTGTCGCCAAATACAAAGGGCAAATTGGTCTAATAATTGTTGGAGTTGTTTTAGTAGTGAGTTTCTTACTTTTTGGTAATACTAGAAGTGCAGGAAATCCAAATAATTACGAGGGATTGCCACCTGAACTTTATAATTACATTGAAGAAGGTTTTACGGATACTGGAACACCGCAACATTCACCTTTTGGTGGTACAGGGACTACAAATACTGTTATTACTTCCTATTTCATGGATCCGAATTATTATAAACATTACGGAAGATGGCATAAAGCACTTGATTTAATTCCAAACTATAACTATTACAAAAACAATAAAGCGTATCAACTTACTAAAAAACCGATTATGTTTGCCACTTGTAGTGGAAAGGCACAGGGAAAACAAGATGGTGCGGGGGGGAATTATATAATGATCTATTGTAAGGGAGGAAAATATAAAACAATGTCATTACATAATTCTGTAAATTTTATTCCTTACGGAAAAGAAGTCGATATTGTTGCAGGGCAACCAATCGCCATTATGGGAGAAACAGGAATGGCTGACGGAGCTCACATTCATTACGCAATTTGGGAAGATGGGCAACCTGTGAATCCTTTGCCATTCCTTAATAATTAATATTTTTTATAAATAATTTAATGACAAAAATCAAAAACATTGCGAGTAAATACAAAATACTGATAATTTGCATTTCAGTATTTCTAGCCATTATTGGCTTTTCCCTTTTAATTATCAATCTCACCCAAGAATATTCGGTAAGAGAGGTTCTTTTTGATAATCAAAAAGGTGAAGTATTTGTCGTCAGAAGTGATGGAAGGGAATTAAAGCAAAACATTAAAACCAATGCTTATGATAGTTTTCTAAGAGATGGGGATTATCTCATTCAACAAAGAAATAACGAGCAAGAAGCCCTTGATGATGTTGTTTACAAGGTAGATTTAGAAAAAGGTTTAAGTGAAATTTATAAATCACCAAACACCATTTTACGATTTTCTGATGAAAAAAATCTTGTCTACATTAAAGAGGGGAATACCAATCTAATCAAGAACGGAGAAACAAAAACGTTTCCCAATCTTTGCAGAGATTTTGAAACCTTCAAGGATCAATATTTTTGTATTGATGAAACAGGAAAATTACTTCTATTAGAAAACGATAAGTTTGTTCAAGTCAAAGGTTCTGAAAACCTTTTCGCCTCACTTATCAAAACTGATTATCAGAAATCCAAGCTATTTATATCCCTTGCTACTTTCGATGAAATCCCTAAAAATTATATTTATGAATTTAGTGATTTTACTACCATAGATAAACCTACAGCAAAATACGAAATCGAAGGAGTACCAAGCATAATAACAGCACAGCAAACCCGAGCTATACTGAACGTCTTAAAAACATCAAATATTTCTGACGACACTTCATTCGATACAAAATTAAAACAATTCTCACTATTTACAATCAGCAATGGTTTACAGCCCATAAATGGATATAGATATAATCTTTCAATTATTTACTAATGAATTTTTACCAAAAAAGAAAAACCAGAA
>JBAXHO010000016.1:0-33913 GCA_037138855.1 bacterium | reverse complement strand
AGACAGTAGACAGTAGACAGTAGACAGTAGACAGTAGACAGTAGACAGTAGACAGTAGACAGATAAATTGTATTTCTTATTTAATACTGTCGACAAATACTAATTTATAATTTTATTTCTTTTCCAGTCTACAGTCTACAGACTACAGACTACTCATTTGATACCAGATACTTTTTTTACTACATGATACATGATACTAGATACTAGATACTAGATACTAGATACCAGCTATCAGATATTTTTGATACTTGATACTTGATACTTATTATCTATACTTTCCATGTCTTACCAGATTTTACAAGAAAAACTAAATACCTTAAACATTCCTTTCCAGATTAATAGACCTTTAGCAGCATATACTACATGGAGGCTGGGAGGACCGGCAGATATTTTTTGCGAAATTAGAAATATTTCTACGCTTACTACAGTAGTAATATTTTGTCAAAAAAATGAAATACCATTTACAATATTGGGGGGTGGAAGTAATGTATTAATCGCTGACCAAGGCATTCGCGGTCTGGTGATCAAAAATCTCTGTAGTAACATCGAAATTATTACAGCATCACCCAACTTTAAAATTGACAAAACCATTATCCCTAGACTGATACAATTAGAATCCAAAAAATATGGCAATTTTCCGGAATTGGAATATGACGAAACAAAATCCAAAAAAATTCAAGTAAAAATTTCAAGTGGGACTAATTTAGCTATTACAATTAATCATCTAATTAACAAGGGTATTACTGGACTGCAATGGTTTGCAGGAATTCCAGGAACTATAGGAGGAGCTGTATATAATAATATCCATGGTGGTGCTCATTTTTTTAGTGAATATGTGATTGGAGTTGATTTATTATTAAAGACTGGTGAAATTCAATTTCAAAAAAATTCAAAACTAAATTTTAATTACGATTATTCAGGTATACAAAAATTGGATGCAGTTATCTTAAATATCTATCTTCAGCTATATTTAGGAAATGCAAAAAAAGCCAAAGAAACTGCGACAAAGTGGACAATAATGAAACTGCAACAGCCCAAAAACTCTGCAGGATGTTGTTTTAAAAATCTAAATCAAATAGACCAATTACGTTTAAAATTACCTAGTAATAGTTGGGGTTATATTATTGATAATATACTACATTTGAAAGGTACTACCATTGGTGGAGCAAAGATTTCAGACTTTCATGCTGCTTTCATCGAAACAAACTCCAAAGCCAAAGCTGTAGACGTGATAATGATTTTAAATATTATTTTTCAAGCAGCCCAAAAAAATCTCGGAATTAGCCCAGAATTAGAAATTTTTTTACTAGGATTTTCTAAAGCTACTAAACATCTTTTTACCAAAAAATAACATCCTGTTATATTTAAACTGATAATACTTATTTAGTTAATAACTGTATCGACCTATAGTAAAATTTGCCTTGTTTATTTTGTACCCTCTAGTAGTCAGTGCGGCCATCTTGCAATGTTCCTAGGCCTTTCGAGATTATGAGCGACCTCGTTATGTGGACAATGTCCGACAAATTTGTTATAATCGTTTTTTCAAATAATATGCGTCTAAATTTATAATTTGTAACCTTAAATTATTACTAACTTTTTCAAAAAAAAATTTATTTATGAAAAATATCAATAAAACAACAAAATTAGCTGTAAGACTTGAACCAAGAGAGAAAAAACTATTAAATTATTATGCCACCAGACTTGGCCTTTCTTCTTCAGCACTTGTAAGGAATCAGATTAAAACAATGTTGCAGGAATTAGAAGAAGAAGTAGCAAATTTTCGATATGTAAATATGACAAAAATTTCTTCTTTAACAGGACCGACATATTCTCAAGAAGAAATTAAAGAATTATTTGCGGTAAAATAATTACCAATATTAATAAATGCTTTGTTGTTATGATAATTATATATACATCACAAGCAAAAGATGATTTAGCACGTATTGATTGGCGTATTAGAGAAACGCTTATCAAAGATCTTGAGAAATTAAGTACTGTATCAGACAAAGAATGGCCTATTCAACATTTAGGTGAGCAAAATCTTTCCAAGGTTCTAGTAGGTGATTATGCAATAATTGGACAGATGAGTAGAACTGAATTTTCAATATTAAGTGTTTTAAAACGCCCCAAAATCAAAGTACCACAGGAATAAATATCTACTTTAGCATCAAGATTATTGTTATTTAATTAATATTTTTTTTCGTATTTAAAGACAAAATTAAGTATACTGACTGTAATATTTTAATATAATTGCTTGCAGAAAATATTAAATAATAACAAACCAACAACTGATCTTGAAAATGACTTTAAAAGTAATTGGAACTTAATTTTTGTTACAATAATTATTACAATTTTAATAATTATTGTAACAATCACAGCCTATCTCTTCAAAAATCATAGCGAAAAGCAAATTATTAACTCTGAAACAAGCATATCTTTAAAATTTATTAAATTCCAAAATCTACCAACTTTAGAATTCGGACATTATACTCTTTGGTTTGTTGATGGTTCAAAACAATTTCATTTAATAAAAAGATTTAATGTCAAGTCAGATAAATTAATATCACTTGATGGCACTAATCTACAAAGTCTTTCAATAAATAGTTTATCTGATATCCAACAAGCTGTGATTACCATCGAACAGGAAGGGGATAGGAATGAGGTTCCCAATACTATTATTTTTTTGACAAGTAACTACCAACTAGACAATGATATGAAATTCACACTTAATGATCAACTGCCCGAATTGAACAAAACCGAAATAAGTTTCCAGCTGCAGACTCCGACAGATCAAAATACACAAATAAACGAACAGAGCGGAATTTGGTTTGTAGCAACATCGGCCAATATATTACCAGTGATTACAACTACTGGCTGGAGCTATCAAGCACGACTGATATATAAAGCAGTCTATGACCTCAATATTGGATACTTCAATGATCTAAATAATAAAGATAATTCATCCAGATTTTCTCTGGCCATTGATAATCCACCAAATTATCCTGGTGAAGATTTCTTAACCAATTTACCTGATGAATTATTCGGACCATTGAATCTAACTAACGGTAATAGCAAAGTCATTATCAGCATAGAACCAATGCAAGATGATCTCGATCCTACTGGATCCAAATTATTTCTACCAATTCTAGAAGCGACAATAGCAGAAAAAACAGAAATCCATGTCAACTATCCAATGCAAAATATTTATCAACCACCAGAATTAGTTATAAAAACAGTACACAATAGCAAATAACCTTAAAAAATATTACATGCGATAATTGGATACTAATAACTAGTTAGTATCTAGTAGCTACTAGATACTAGATACTTTTTTTATACCTTATACTTGATACTTGCTACTTTTATAATACTTTTTCAATTATGCCAATTCAAATTCTTTCACAAAATTTAATCAATAAAATTGCTGCTGGAGAAGTAGTAGAAAGACCGGCTTCTGTAGTCAAAGAATTAATTGAAAATGCAATCGATGCAAAAGCAAATACTATTATCATTGAAATTGAACAAGGAGGAATAACATCAATTACTGTCAAGGATAACGGTATGGGCATGAATGAGCCGGATGCTCAACTTGCTTTGATTCAACATGCTACTTCCAAGCTTCAAAATGAAACTGATTTAAATCAGATTATTACTTTGGGATTTCGAGGTGAAGCCTTAGCAAGTATTGCCAGCATTTCAGATACAGAAATCCATACTTTCGACGGAAATACCAAACCTTTATTAATTACCTCGACTCAAAAAAATATTTCTGTGATCACTGGAACTGCACGAAATCAAGGAACAACAGTAATTGTCCGAAATATTTTTAAATATATTCCAGCCCGAAGAAAATTTCTCAGATCACCACATACTGAATTTAAATATATACTGGAAATTTTTATTAGTTTAGCAATAATTCATCCTGAGATTGAAATTCAGCTTTTGCATAATGCAAAAAAAATATTTCAGTTACAAAAAACCTCTTCCCTACAAAGAATAATTGAAATTTTTCCCGAATTTCAAAATAGATTACTAACTATCTCCAATACCTCTGAAAATTTGAAATTATCTGGATTTATCGGCCATCCTTCTACTGCCAGTTCTACAGCCAAAGCACAATATATTTTTTTAAACAATAGAACTATTAAAGATAATATAATCAGAAAGGCAGCAAAAGAAGGCTTTAGCTCTAGTATCATGCCCAGTCAATTTCCAGTATATTTTCTTTTTTGTGAGATAAATCCAGAGGAAGTTGATGTCAATATTCATCCGCGAAAACTGGAAGTAAGATTTAGTGCACCTGGTCAAATTTTTAAAATCGTCAAAGAAACTATTCAAACAAATCTAGAAAAATCTATCCAACATGAATTCCAAAATAAACTAAAATTATTTCATTCTGAAAAACATTTACCTGCAGAATCGCCTTTAAATGAATTAAATAACTTAACTCCCAAGTTATCTCAGGTCAGATCCAGTATTGATTTTACTAAGACTTTATTAAAATCAGACCTACCAGTATTTAACCAAAACACTAGGCAAATACCTGATAGCGATTTAAAAAATATCACTTATCAAACACAAAATTTTCCCTACTTACAAATTTTTTTAACCTATCTGATTTTAGAAAAAGCTGAATCTTTATTAATAATTGATCAGCATGCTGCTGCCGAGCGGATCAATTTTGAAAAACTCAAGAAACAATCTGAAAGTCATGAGCACATTCACACACAAAAGCTGCTGCTTCCTGAAAAATTTCATGTTAATCACAAAGAAGAGAATTTATTAGTGGAATTTAATCAGAAATTAAAAGAATTCGGCTTTCTAGTAATTTCAGACGCAGCTATGACGTGGAAAATTTTAGAAATCCCTTTACTACTTATCAAACAAGATTATGTAAGTACTATGCGAAATTTATTAGCTGATTTGGACTCATCTAATGCCCAGTCTAGTAAAAGCTTGGATGAACAAAATAATTTAATTTTAGCTACTATTGCCTGCCACAGTAGTATTCGTGCTGGTCAAAAACTAGAACCTCTAGAAATCAAACAGCTAATATCTGATCTTTTCAGATGTACTTTACCTTATTCCTGTCCCCATGGCCGTCCATTATCATGGGAAATCAGCAAAAATGAATTGGAAAGACAATTTAAAAGGATTATTTGATGATCCTCGTTTGAAAACAAATTTTCTTAAGGCAGTAATGCTTATTATTTCTATACCGATTATTCTTGTTAGTGGGCTATTTACTCTCAATCAAATTGAAAAGCAGGATAATCCAGCTATTTGCCAAAACTTTGATTTTCTTAAATTTACGTCTATACCGGTAACAATCCAAAATGATCAATTCACCTATAATTTTACATTAGAAATTGCTGATTCAGAGACAAAACGTGAACAGGGGCTGATGTGCAGACCGGATCTAAATGACAATTCTGGAATGCTTTTTATCTTTCCAATTGATACTCAAGCAAGTTTCTGGATGAAAAATACAATTATTCCTTTAGATATTATTTTTCTAAATAGTAATAAACAAGTTGTAGATATTTTTCCTAATGCAGCACCATTGAGAGCAGATATTTATTATACTTCTTCCCAAAAAATAAAATATGCAATTGAATTAAAAGGGGGAAGTATCTCCAAATTTTCAATTACTAAATCCAGTAAAATTTCATTTGGAAACTAATTATTTTATGAAAATTGTTAACAAAAGAATTGCAATTAAACAACAAATTACTACAATAAAATCTTATCCACAAATAGTATTTCCTCGGATACTTGAATCTTATTCTTGAGAAAGGTAATCTGGGTGATGAAATTATTTACTCACGTCATTTTTTTATGTCTCAGATATTTGACAAAATGTAAAAATATTTAGTACACTATAAATACAATTAAATAAAGCAAAAGGCAGTAAAAATAGTTAAAAGTGCAAGCAAAGATGTCTCCAAAAGGGGGCATTTTTGTTTTGTACCCAGTTACGGAAATTTGCTAGAATAGACGAAGGACAGTAGACCCAGCCAAAGGCTGGTCAGCCTTTGACTGAAGTAGACAGACAAATTGTATTTCTTTTCCAGTCTACCGACTACAGACTACTCATTTGATACTTGATACTTGATACTTAATACTCGTCATTTACTATTTTATTTTTGTTATTAGATCCACCATGAGCTCATACCTAATTCCTTCAGTTATCGAAAAATCCCATGATGGGGAGCGTGCCTACGATATCTATTCGAGATTACTCAAAGATAGAATTATTTTTCTGGGTAATGCTATCGATGATCAGGTAGCCAATGCCGTCATTGCTCAGTTGCTTTTTCTGGAAAAAGAAAGTCAGGAAAAGGATATAACTATTTATATTAATTGCCCTGGTGGAGTAATATATTCCGGATTGGCAATTCTCGATACTATGAATTATGTAAAATCAGATATCATAACTGTTGGGATCGGATCCACAGCATCATTCGGGACACTAATCCTAGCTGCAGGTACCAAAGGCAAACGTTTTGCTCTTCCAAATACAATGATTCATATCCATCAGCCATTAGTCAGCGGTGGCATCAGTGGACAAGCCAGTGATATCGAAATCGAAGCCAGAGAAATTTTAAGACTCAAAGAACTTCTAACCAACATCCTCGCCAAAAATACAGGACAAACTTTTGCTACAATCCAAAAGGACAGTGATCGCGATAAACACATGACCACTGAAGAAGCCTTGAAATATGGATTGATTGACAAAATTATTAGTAAACGTTGAGACGAGAGTCAGTAAACTGTAGACGGTAGACTGTAGACGGTGTACCAAATTTCATCTCCTTGAAATTTGGTACTTGATAAGGTATATTACATGCAAATCATGGATGGTTAGCTCAGCTGGTTAGAGCACTCCGCTGACGTCGGAGAGGTCACAAGTTCGAACCTTGTACCATCCAAAGATGGAAATGCAATTTGTAATTTGGGAAAGAAATATAAAAAAGTAACAAATTGTAAACTGGAATCTGGAATCGAAAAATTAAAATAGCTAAAAGATAGGAATCTGAAAAATTAAAATAGCTAATAGATAAAAGATAAGAGTTAGAAGAAGAATAAATTGAAAATTGCAAATTTCTAATTGGTATTCATAATTCATAATTTTTTACTAGATACTAGATACCAGATACCAGCTATTTTTCATGATACTTGATACTTGATACCTGATACCTGATACATTTAATAATAATTGTCCAAAAATTTTTTGACGCTACAATCTTTTATCTATTTTCATTAAAAACTCACATGCCCATATCTCAAATCAATAAAAATGAAATAATTAGACATAGCTTCTCACACATACTGGCACAAGCTGTACTCAGACTTTATCCTGGAGTAAAACTTGGTATCGGACCAGCTACCAAAAATGGCTTTTATTATGATTTTTCTTCTGATAAAAGTTTCGATCATGAAGATCTGACAAATATTGAAGCAGAAATGATTGAAATTATTCATAGCCAACTTACTTTTCAACAGGTAATTATCCCCAAAGATCAAGCTTTCAATACACTTTTTCAATTAGGACAAATATACAAAACTGAATTACTACAACTAGTTCCTGATGAAACTGTTTCAATGTACAAAACTGGAGAAGAATTTATTGATTTATGTCGCGGTCCGCATGTCAAACATACCGGTCAACTTAAATATTTTCGCCTTATCAAAATATCACGGCACCACTGGCTGAATGATGCTAAACGTCCGATATTTCAAAGAATAGAAGGAATTGCTTTTGCAACTAAAAGTGATTATGATGAATATTTTCAAAAAATTCAGGAGCTGAAAAATCGTAATCATGTTATTTTAGGAAAAAAACTAAAACTTTTTGAAATCAATTCCACTGAAAAAAATATTTTGTGGCTTACCAAAGGTCTTACTTTAAAAAATGCAATATTAAATATCTTTTCTTCCAATTTTCAAAACGAGTCATTTGAATCAATTGCCATCTCAAATTTTAATAAGTTAACTACTCCAAAAATTAATTCTACTGAAGAAATAACATTTTCTTCACATTTACAATTTTTTAAATCACAAAGAAGAAGTATTCGGACATTACCTGTAAAAGTAGTGGAACTGAGTTACTTAAGAAATCTTAATAAAAAATCTCGTAATGATAACCTTACCAATATCAACCAAGTAATATCTCCAATATCAAGTATCTATATAGATAGTAAGAATCTAAAGACCGAATTAACTAAAATAATAAATTTATTAACACTTTGTTTTAATAATATTTCTTTTTCAAACATCAAGCTCCGTATTGCTGTTCCAGAAGCACTTTCAACTCATCAGAATTCTGCTTTGCAAATACTTACAGAATCATTGCAAGAGCTAAGTATGAAATCTCGGATTTCTCAGCAAAAAACAACCTCTAATCAACCAGAAATAATTTTATATTTTAAAGATGAGTTTGAAAGAGAATGGATATTAAGCACAATATATCTTCAATTAAATGAAAATACAGCAAAATATCAAGCTTCTGAAAAAGAAACAGCAAAGTCTGATATGATTTGCATTAAAATTTTTGAATCACTAGAAGAAATTATTGCAATTATTTTAGAAAGCACAGGGGGCAATATCCCAATCTGGATAGCTCCGATACAAATCATTTTGATTTCAGTTTCTGAACGATATAACGAATCAGTTAAAAAGTTGAAAGAACTTTTCTCTAGTTATGACATTAGATCCAGTATTGATATTCGAAATAATACTGTAGAATTTAAAATACGTAAAGCACAGTTACAACAAATTCCTTATATGCTAATCATTGGGGAAAAAGAAACTCGGACAAATTCAGTTTCTGTCCGAAAAAATACAGGTTCTGATTTAGGTCTAGTTAAAATTGATGACTTTATCAAGGAAATTAAAATAGAAATTATTTCTAGAAATACTGATCTGAAAAAATAATTTTTATCCAGGACTTTCTTATTGAAAAATTCATTGGCTTCTGTTAATATCAGAAGTTGTAAATAGCTAATAAAAGGCTATTTATTCATTATATTTTTCAAATATCTAAATTAAGTTTAACCTACAAATTGAATTACGCTAAAAATTTAGAAATTAAGAGTACAGAATTATATATCCTTAGTGAAAGTGGTGAAAAGATCGGATTAATGAGCAAGGAACAGGCTTTGGAAATGGCCAAAGAACAAGAACTGGACTTGGTGGAGGTTTCTCCACATGCCAAGCCACCAGTTGCCAAGATTATGTCCTGGTCAAAATTCAAATATCAACAAGAGAAAAAAAGAAAGGAAAGTAAAGCAAAACGAATAGAGCAAAAAGAAATGTGGTTTAAATCATTTATTGCAGAGGGAGATTTAACTCATAAAGTAAAAAAAGTAATCGAATTCTTAGATAAAAAAAGCCCTGTTAAAATAACAATTAAAACAAAAGGTAGAGTAGCAAGACAACAGATAGAAAACATCAAAAATGAAATATTAAGTAAACTTGGTGAAGCAATTGAACAAAATATTGAACCCAAGTATCAAGGTCGAGACTTAACATTTATTGTTAGACCTACACATAATCTAAAAAAAGAAAAAAACCATGAAAATCAAAACACACAAGGCAACAGCAAAACGGTTTAAATTAACAGGTAATAATAAATTACGCCATCTTAAACAGGGAAATAATACTCACCTGAAAGCTCACAAAAGTCATGCTCAAAAAGCCCGTAAAAAAGGCATGGTAGTCAAGGCTTCTGGAGGCGAAAGATCAAAAATACTTAAATTATTGGGAAAAAGATAAATCATGCGTATCAAAAGAGGTTTAAATAAAAATAAAAGACATAAAAAAATTCTTGAGAAAACCAAAGGTTATCGCTTAAGCTATAGTAAATTATATAAAAGAGCAAAAGAAGCGGTACTTCATGCAGGTCAATATTCATTTGCCCAAAGACGTAAACGCCAGGGTCAATTCAGAAGATTATGGATCGAAAGAATTAACGCAGCTTTATCTAGTCACAATATTAAATACAACATATTCATTAATAGATTAGCTACTAAAAAAATCGAACTCAATCGTAAAATTTTAGCTGATTTAGCTCTTAATAATAAAAACGCTTTTGATGCAGTTGTCACTAGTATTAAATAATTCAAAAGCAAGAAGAAATTAGTGAAAAGAAAAAAATTGAATAAAATATATAATAGAATAACAATCTCTTACAATTTTCTATTTACTTTTTTTATTTTCTTTTTGCTATTAACTACTAACTTGTGTTTTTAGATCCCATGGCTGACAAACAAGTACAGACAACCTTTGAATTAAGTAAACTTCTCAATGATATCAAAGAAAAAGCTTCCTCTAATATAATTGCAGCAAAAAATTCTGAGGAAATTGAATTTGAGCGTGTAAACTATTTAGGAAGAAAATCAGAGCTGACCTTCCTTTTGAAACAACTTAAGAACCTTGATCTGGAAGCTAAGAAATTGATTGGAGCTCAAGCTAATCAATTACGTCAGGATATTAATATATTATTATTAAAGCAAGAAAAAAAGTTACAAGCTTCTGAATTATCTCAAAAACTAACAACTGAAGAAATTGATATTACTCTACCAGGCATTAAAAAATTACGGGGACATTTGCATCCTGTTACACAAATGCAGAGAAGAGCAGAGGATATTTTTCAAAGTATGGGATTTCAAATTGTTTATCCATATGAATTAGATGATGATGCTCATATCTTTAGTCTGATAAATTTTCCACTTGGTCATCCTGCTCGGGATAATTGGGATACATTTTCTACTATAGATGGATTTATGCCAATTCCTCATACTTCTGCGATGCAAAATCGGGTAATCAGCACTATCACACCACCTGTCAAAGTTATAATACCTGGCAGATGTTTTCGTAATGAAGCAACTGATGCGAGGCATGAACATACCTTTTTTCAAATTGAAGGAGTATATGTCGATAAAGGGATTAGACTCACTGATATGTTAGGAACTTTAAAAACATTCTTCACAGAATTTTATGAACGAAATATTGAAGTAAAATTCACTCCTGATTTTTTTCCTTTTGTTGAACCAGGAGGGATGATGTCTCTTACTTGTGTATTATGTCATGGGAAAGGATGTAAAGTCTGTAAAGGATCTGGCTGGCTCGAAATTTTAGGGTGCGGAATGATTCATCCTGAAGTGCTCAAGGCAGCCAATATTGATCCCGATGTTTTTTCTGGTTTCGCTTGGGGATTTGGCCTGGAACGCCTAATGATGATGAAATACAATATTGAAGACGTCAGACATTTTTACAATGGAAATTTAAAATTTCTTCGTCAATTTTAAAATAAGACTTAATTTAAATAGTATTGTCAAAACATGCTAATTTCCTATAAATGGTTACAAAAATATTTACCTGATCTCAATAAATTTGCCCCTGAAGCAATAGCTGAAGCATTGACAATCTCGATTGCCGAAGTAGAAAATATCCATAAAGTTCGTTCTGGTTTAAAAAATATTGTGGTTGGAGAAATAATTCAAATAGAAAAGGTACCGGATAGCGACCATTTAAATCTCTGCCAAGTATTAACAGATCAAAATAATCCTAAACGTACAATAATTTGTGGGGCTTCCAACGTCAAAGAAGGAATGAAAGTAGCTGTTTGTTTACCAGGTGGATTTGTAGTAAATCCGAAAGATCCTAATAAATTTTTTGAAATCAAAGAAATCAATATCAAAGGTATCTTATCTTCTGGCATGATTTGCTCTCCTTGTGAATTAGGCCTGACTGATGTACATTTAGAAATCTTAGCATTAGAACCTGAATTGCCAGTAGGTATGGATCTAGTTCCGCTACTTCAAGATCTTATTTTCGAGGTTGAAAATAAAGCACTGAGTCATCGTAGCGACTGCTTTTCACATCTTGGTATTGCTAGAGAATTATCAGCAATATTAAAAATTAAATTTGATTCTCAATTACTTGAAGAATATCCCATTATTCCTGCTGCAAGTCTAGATTATTCAATTGAAATAAATGTACCAAACGAATTATGCCCAAGATTTTGTGCAGTAGCTTTAAAAGATGTGGAAGTAAAGAATTCACCTTTCTGGTTACAAGCCCAATTAACAGCGGTAGGCATACGAGCAATTAATAATATTGTAGATGTCACCAACTACATCATGCTGGATAAAGGTCAACCAATGCATGCTTATGATTATGATAAAATGGCTGAAAAGAAATTAATAGTAAGAACCGCCAAAACAAAAGAAAAAGTAAATGCCCTTGATGAAAAAACATATGAACTAAATAAGACAATGGTGGTTATTAGTGATGCAGAAAGTGTTGAAGATATTGCAGGAATTATGGGTGGAGCCAAAACCCAAATAACTTTTGCAACCAAAAATATTATCCTGGAAGCGGCAAATTGGGAAATGTATAATATCCGAAAAACATCGAGAACTCTTGGAGTCAGAAGTGAAGCTGGCACGAGATTTGAAAAAGGGTTGGATCCCAATTTTACTATGCTGGGACTCAAATCAGCTGTGAAACTTATCAGCGATATTACTGATGCTGAAATCGCTTCAACCATTTATGATCATTACCCCAATCCTGTCTTAGAAACAATCATTGATTTTGATATTAATCTAATTTCCCGCTTGATTGGCATAGATTTATCTAAACAACAAATTATTGATACATTAAAAAGTCTACAATTTGAAATTCTGGAAGAAACAAATAGCGATGATTCCAATGTCAATCAAGTAAGCCAGTCTCAAATTAAAATTAAAGTCCCAACTTTTCGTAGAGATATTAAAATCAAACAGGATTTACTCGAAGAAGTTGCCCGCCTCTTTGGGTATCAAAATTTGAAACCGACCTTACCTCTTAGAGATTTAACACCTGTTCTACAAAATCAAGATACAATATTATTTCGAAAAACCCAGGATATTTTAGTTGGTCTAGGATTTGATGAATTATTAACATACAGCTTTACCAATTCCAATGCAGTAAAGAAATCAAATCTGGAAATAAAAGATTATTTAGAAATTAATAATCCACTTTCACCGGAACTAGCTTTGATGCGAAATTCATTGCTTCCCAATCTACTTGAAAAAGTTAAAGACAATGCCAAAAATTTTTCGAATTTTCAATGTTTTGAAATTGGTAGAGTAATTGAATCTGAAATGACTCCTGATAATCTCCATGAGCAACCACATAAACTATGTTTAGTTATTTATAATTCTGAAGCTGAAAATCTTTTTACTGAAATCAAAGGATCATGGGAAATTTTGGCCCAAGCACTAAATATTCAAGCTAATTATCTTAATACAGAAAATAACTGGAAATTTGCAAATATGATGCATCCCAAACGAGTTGCTTTAATCCAATGTAACAATATTAATTTAGGCTTTATCGGTGAAATTCATCCTCAAGTTTTACAAAATTGGGAATTGAAGGGTAGAGTAGCTATTTTAGAAATAAATCTTGATCAAATAATACCACTCAAGCTTATAGCCAAAGCATATCAGCCACTATCTCCATATCAGGAAGTTACTCGAGATCTGAGTTTGTGGTTTGACCGTAATACAAAATATGCTGATATTATCAAAGAAATCAATTCACTGAATAATTCGTTAATCAAAGAGATTAATCTAGTAGACATTTTTTATTTACCAGAAAATACCTCAGAAAAAAGTATTACTTTAAGACTTAGCCTACAGAGTCAGGAAAAAACCTTAACTGATAAAGAAATTAATGAAACTACAGATAATATTATTAAAGTGCTAGAAACAAAATTAAAAGCAAAATTAAGAACTTAAATATTGCTTAATTTGTTATTGTTCCAGGCGTTTTTCCCGACTGTACAAGTACTCCTTGGACTGATCCTGATAAATAAACATCTACAGCTCCAGTTTTCGCAGGTATTTTCCAACTACAGGAACTAACTCCACAAGTAGTATCGAGTCCTAAACTATTATGAAGTATTACTTTATCAATTTTGGATCCACTATATGTAAAATTCACAGTAATGGTAGAGCCGGCTGTCAGTGTAGCTGGCAAAGTAAATGATAAAGTTCCTAATTTTTCCAAACTAATTGAAGTGCTGCCTTCAGCTCCAGTAGCATCAAGAGTTTTGATTGTAAAAAGATGACTACCTGATTGAAGATTGAGCGAAGTAAGATCAATGCTATCGATATAGGGAATTTTATCAGATTCTAATATCATTTTATTATCCAAATAAATTTGAATTTTAGTTACCTTTCCATTTGGTGAAAATGCTGAAACTTCGACATCCAATTTTTGTCCAAGTGCAGTAGCTGCAGTTGGTTTAACAATTACTGCCCAAGGTTTATTTTGACCACTGGGATTTCGATTGATAGTACAAAATTCTGTTGGAGGACCATTTTTCCCATATTCAGCTATACCTTGCATCCATTCATCTAAAAATTTTTGCAGATTTGGATCTAGCATTTTATAATATTTTGTCGTAATACTCTGAGTCAATCCTAAATTGATATCAATATCTCTAGCTAATTTTTGAGGTTCATCAGTACAAACAAGTGCGGTATTTACTTCTACAGTTGCAGGAGTTTTCAAACCTGAAATTACTAAATCACTTTTAAAATCTGCACAAAGTGCTGTAGCATCTGCATTTCCCAACAAAGCTTCCGCCACACTACATGTAGATCCAGATTCAATTCCTCCTGGACGAGGAAAAGCAGTGGCAGGAAAAGATCCACCGATCAACTTTAAATATTCTGCAATCCAGGGCTTGGCAGTCACAAATCCGGAAACACCATCCTTAAGAGAAGTATTATCATTGTTTCCAAGCCAGCCAACCACTATCATTTCAGGGGTATATGTAGCAAATAATACTTCACGCTGTTCTTCAGAAGTTCCAGTTTTACCTGCCACATCACGACCATCCCAACTATCTCCAGGTCCGCCATTTTTACCATTTAATATATGATTAATCAAATATACTCCTCTGGGATCAGCCACTTGCTCAGAAACTGGATTGTGTTCAAAAATATTTTTTCCGGCTTCATTTTCAATTTTCAAAATAGTTTCTTTGGCAGTATGCTTTCCCTCGTTAGCAAAAATGGTATATGCTTCTGCATGATCAACTAATTTGATATCCGAGCCTCCTACAGCAATCGAAGGACCATAACCAGCAGCACTATTCAATGTGGTGTATCCCCACTTTTGCATCTCAGTAATAAAATTTGTAATGCCGATTTGATTCACCAAAGTAATTGCAGGAATATTTCTAGACTTACTAAGCTGAAACCGTGCGGTCTGAATACCATTAAACCCACCTTCAAAATTCTTCGGTTTATAACTACCAATCTGAATCGGAATATCTGGCATTAAAGTTCCTGGCGAAATAAGGCCATTCATCATTCCCATATAATAAACCATAGGTTTCATGGAAGACCCTGGTGACTGTAAACTATTGGTGATATTGACATGTGGCTCAAACTTACAGTCTTTTCCTGGTGTACAATTCTCTGGCACAGCAGTACCAAAATAATCATAAGAACCAGCCATAGCCAGTATTTCACCAGTTTTGGGATTCATTGCTACCAAAGCAGCATTTTCACCGCCATATTTTCTGCCATATTTCTCTACGCCCACTTTGACTTGTTGCTCTGCCAAAGCCTGATAATCTAAGTCTAATGTAGTATAAATTTTGTAACCACCAGTTTCTAATTCACTCAGAGTAAAAGGTACACCATTATTATAATTTTGATTCATTAATTGTTGCTGTACATAAAAAACAAAGTGCGGGGCTTTAATTTCAAATCTTGGTTCACGATATACTAATTCAAATTTTCTTGCTTCGGCAATCATCTCTTTGGTCAAAATATCTTTATCAGTATGATTTTGTTCTTTGTTAGTTTTATTAATAAAAACAAGATTCTTTTCTAACTGATCTAAAACATATTCCTGTCGTTTCTTTACCGAAACCTGAGAAACCTCAGGGTTAGCAGATTTAGTAGGGGAAAGCTGTGTCGGATTTTGTGGAATCGAAGCTAATATAGCCATTTCAGCAAGATTTAACTCGCTAAGCTGTTTACCAAAATAAAATTGCGCTGCAGTTTTTACTCCATAAATATTACTTCCTTCTGGTGAAATTGTAAGATAAATTTCCAATATTTCATCTTTAGAATGTTCTTTTTCAATTTGCAATGAAAGCAATATTTCCTTGATCTTACGTTCATATTTTATCTCATTTGTAAGTGAAGTTTGTTTCACTACTTGTTGAGTAAGTGTACTACCTCCACAGGCGACACCTCTTTCAATAATATTTTTTACAGCACATCTGGCAATTGCCCGTGCATCCACTCCTGGATGATTGTAAAAATTTATATCTTCGGCTGCCATAAAACTCCATTTCAACAAATCTGGTACTTCGGCAATGGCAACTGGATCATGATTTTCTGTATCAAACATTTTATAAAGCACCTTTCCATTTCGATCATAAATGTAACTGGCATTCCCTTTATTTTTACCGAAAGGTTGATCTTTACTTGGTAAATCTTCAGATATTTTTTGCACATATGAAAGAACAAAAATCATTCCAATTAAAGCAATCAAGACTAGGAAACCAAAAATCCTGGCAAAAAATTTCCGAAAACGGTGTGATTTCTTTTTGGATAATTTAAATTTTTCCCAACGATGTTTCCAAGATTTACCATTACTGGAAAAATTCTTAGAACTAGATAATCTGCTAGATTTAAGGCTTCGTTTTAGTCCACCTTTAAAACGAATTTTTGTAGAGTACGGCATATAAAAATTTTAATACAAAACTATTATAGCAATAATTATTCTGAAAAGTGATAAGAAATTATTTTAATTAGTTGCTCAATGAATAGAACTGTGAATAAAAGGGAATAGTTAGTGAAAAAGAATAAAGTATCACGTATCATGTAAAAAGCTGTAAACGATATACTACTAGTGTCAACTTACAGACGTATCATTACAATATATGGGAGACATCGATGTCTTCCCCTTATATCAAAAAATCTTACTGCCTAGAATCTAACACACTACTTCGTTTTCTGTTTTTCTGTATTGACATATTAAATCACTTCCCCGTATAATTTCAGTTATGAAAAATTTAAAGACAAATTTACTCCTCCTCCTTTCTTGCTAATGCGGGGGATTTTTGTTATTTAAATAAATTAAAATTTGATCCTCCGCAAGGGGGATTTTTTGTGGGAACGGTGATCGGTGTTCGGTGATCGGAAGTCGGGAAGAAATGAAATCTGCAATCGGGAATGATTATGCAATTTGAAATTTGGAAATTGCAATTATTTTCACCAGATACTAGATACTAGCTACCAGCTACTTTTCTACTTGATACATGATACTTGATACATAATACTTTTTTAACTCGTTAATATATAATTTTTAATCTTATAGTCATGGCACAACAAATTATTATCTTCGACACTACCTTACGCGACGGCGAACAGGTACCAGGCGCCAAATTGAATACGATTGAAAAAGTAGAGATCGCTAAACAACTTGAAATATTAGGTGTAGATGTAATAGAAGCTGGATTCCCAATTTCATCACCAGAAGATTTTGAGTCAGTCAAACAGGTGGCTGCAACAATTAAAAATGCCCAGGTTTGTGCTTTGGCCAGAGGTATAGATCAGGATATTGATGCTGCAGCAGAAGCTATTAAAAATGCTATTCATCCAAGGATTCATACTTTTGTCTCAGCTTCCAATATTCATCTAAAAAATCAGATGAATAAAAACCAAAACGAAGTATTAAAAATGGTTAGGAGAGCTGTATCACGAGCTAAAAAATATTCTGAGAATGTTGAATTTTCCCCTATGGATGCTAGTAGAGCCGATTTCGAATATTTAGTTGAATTAATTAATGTAGCTATTGCTGCTGGTGCAACGACAATTAATATTCCTGATACAGTAGGCTATGCAGTCCCGGAAGAATGGGGTAAGATGATTCGAAACCTCAACAAAGCAATTCCAGCTTTTCAAAAAAATATTATTATGAGTATGCATACTCATAACGATCTAGGTTTAGCTACGGCCAATGCTATTGCAGGAATTGAAAATGGTGCAAGACAGATCGAAGCCACGATTAATGGTCTTGGAGAAAGAGCTGGTAATTGTGCCTTGGAAGAAATTGCCATGATTCTGCAGTGCAGATATTCCAAAAAATATCATACGAATATCAATACACAAGAAATTTATAAAACTAGCCGTCTCGTGTCCCAAATCATGGGTATTATTGTTCAGCCAAATAAAGCGATTGTAGGCGCTAATGCCTTTGCCCATTCTTCAGGAATTCATCAGGATGCTATTATCAAAAACCGAGAAAATTTTGAAATTATCAACCCCACAGATGTAGGAATTTCCCAATCAGGTATTGCTTTAACAGCAAGATCAGGTAGAGGTGCACTGGTTTCCAAATTAAGATCAATTGGCTTAAACTTTGATAAAAAAAGTGTAGATGCATTTTATATTGATTTCTTAAAAGTAGCTGATCGAAAAAAAGAATTAAATGAAACAGAATTAAAATTGATTATCGCCGGTTTTACAGAAGAATTATTAAATGATAAATATAAACTCGACTTAGTTCAGGTAATGATTGGAAACAAAAATATTCCTGCTGCTGCTATTCGCATCATTGATACTGAAAATAATCAGAAATTTGAAAGTACCCAAACCGGAAGAGGAGGAGTAGAGGCAATATATAAAGCAATTACTACTTCTTTGAATATTAATGCTACATTAAAAGAATTTCTGGTTCAAGCCATTTCAGAAGGCAGTGATTCCAAAGGAAAAGTAAATATTCGAGTTAAAATCAACGAACGAGAATCATACGGTTTCGGTGTCGATGATGATATTATAATTGCCAGCTCACAGGCATATATCGACGCAATTAACAAACATTTTCTTGAAGAGAAATCACTAAATTTAGATGCTGAAGTGAAGCGAATCACTAGTATTACTATTGCACAAACAAATCAGGATAACATCATTGGTAATAATACAAGTGCCTTTAAAGGTGGGCGGGCAATTATCAGCCAAATATTAAGTGAATTTCCTAAACAAAAAGCTCTAAATGTCTTATTTTTAGGATCAGGTAATGGCGAAGAGATTTCACAAATTTATGCCAGCTCTAATAGAAATATCCAAAATGATAAGATTTATGCCATTGAGCGACGATATGATGCTGTCTATCAAATGCAAAATAATTTACCTGAAATCACTACTATTCGTGGTGACTATAATAATATTAATTTGAAATTTCCCAATAAACTGGATTTAGTAATTTGTGCTTTTAACGAACATGATAATTCACTTATCAATAGAAAACGTCTTCATCACCGCATATATAGCTCACTAAAAACTAATGGGAAATTTGTCATCGCAGATCTTTTCGTCAAACAAGGAGTGAATTTTTCTCATCGTAAATATAGTAAAACTCCAGTAATTCAGATAAAAAAAATATACAGTAATTTAATTTCTGATTTAAAGAAATCAACAGATGCATCTTCATCCGTTATTACAGAATTAATTGATAATCTGCAAAATGTTTCTCTTCAGGAAGCATTGAAAGCAAAGGATGGTAGAGAATCGATTGTGGCACCTGAAATACTAAAAGGATGGTTAGAACAGGCAAAATTTCAAGAAGTAACTTATCTACCAAATAAAATTAATGATATTAGCGGAGTTGTATTTGGAGTGAAAAAATTATTATAATTAAAATAAGATGAAACCTTTAACAATTTTTGAAAAAATCTGGAATAATCATGTAGTTGAAGCAGTATCTGGACAACCTACATTATTATACATCGATCTCCATTATGTGATTGAGGTCACTTCTCCTCAAGCATTAGCCAGTTTAAAACAAAGAGATGTCAAAGTACGTCGCCCTGATAAAACTTTTGCTGTATGTGACCATGCTATCCCAACTCTTGGACTTACTGAACCTTTCGCTTATCATCCTGCTAATATTCAAGTAAGAGAACTCCGTAAAAATGCTTCTCATTATGGTTTTAAATTATTTGATATTGGCACAAAAAATCATGGTATCATCCATGTAATTGGTCCAGAAACAGGTTTAACTCAACCAGGAAAAACTATCGTCTGTGGTGATAGCCATACTGCAACTCACGGAGCATTTGGCGCATATGCTTTTGGGATTGGAACCAGTGAGATTGCTATGGTATTTGCTTCTCAAACAATATTGCAGGAAAAACCTAAAACTATGGAGATCAGATCGATTGGTACCTTGCCCAAAGGAGTCACTGCCAAAGATTTAATTCTCGAAATTATTTTTCGTAATGGAATAAATGGAGGAAAAGGCTATATATTTGAATATACTGGTGAGGTAATCGAAAAAATGACAATGGAAGAACGGATGACAGTTTGTAATATGAGTATAGAAGCAGGAGCGAAAGCAGGAATTATCGCACCAGATCAAGCTACTTTTAAATACATAAAGAATCGACTTTATGCTCCTAAAGGAAAAGCTTTTAACCAAGCTGTCAAAAAATGGTCACAACTATCTACTGATCCTGGAGCTAAATATGACAATGAATTGATAATTAATACTGCAGAAATGGAACCTAGGATTACTTATGGTACAAATCCAGGCATGTCAGTTCGTATTTCAGAAAAAATTCCTAAAGCCACTTTATTTAATACTCAGGATGAACAAAAAGCTTTTTTAACTGCACTCAATTATATGCAATTTCATGAAGATCAAAAATTAGAAGGCTTAAAAATTCAAAATGTATTTATCGGCAGTTGCACCAATAACCGTTTAAGCGATCTAAGAGCAGCTGCTGCAATCATCCAAAATCATCACTTAGCAAAAAATGTGAAGGGAATAATAGTACCTGGTTCTGTACAAATCAAAAAACAGGCAGAAGCTGAAGGGATGGCAGAAATATTTATCCGGGCTGGGTTTGAGTGGCGACACCCTGGTTGTAGTACTTGTTTAGCGATGAATAATGAAACAATGCCAACAAATGAATATACAATAGGCACATTTAATCGAAATTATGCCAATCGTCAAGGTAAAAATGCTAAGATACTACTCGCCAGTCCAATAATGGCTGCTGCAGCTGCAATTACAGGCGAAGTTTATGATGTTAGAAAATTATTATGAAGAAATTAAAAAAAATTCAAGGCAAAGCATTACCGCTTATGCTCAACAATATTGATACAGATCAAATTATGCCTGGAAAATACTTAGTCTGGATAACCAATCAAGGTTATGATCAGGTTTTATTTGAAAATCTCCGTTATAACCCGGATGGTAGTATTAATCAAAATTTTCCTCTCAATAACCCAGAATACCAAGGAGCAAAAATATTGATAAGCGGAAACGGTTTTGGCTCTGGAAGTTCTCGAGAACATGCTGTCTGGGCATTAATGCAATATGGTTTTCAAGCAGTAATTGCACCATCATTTCATGATATTTTTAAAAATAATGCCGCCAGCAATGGTTTGTTATTAATTAGTCTTGAACAAAATCTTGTAGAACACCTTGCTGACATGGTTAGTAAGTCACCCAAAACGGAATTTGTAATCGACATTCCAAAACAGGAAATAGAAATTAACAATCAGAATTGGCATTCTTTTGAAATTTCACCTTTCTTAAAAGAAAAATTTCTCAATGGTTTAGATGATGTCAATTATGTTTTAAGTAAAGAAAAAGCAATCCAGAAATGGGAAGAACTTCACGATTAATTTAATTTTTTTAATTACAAGATGAAAGCACAACAAATTAAATGGAGTAATGAACTAATTAAACCTGGTCTAGATATTCTTTCTAAACCAGGTGGTGCAATAGTCAGTCCAACTAAAGTAGGTTATATAATAATGACTACAGATCGCATCGGATTAGAACGGAAATTTGCAGCAAAAAATAGAAACTTAAATAAACCTGGAGTAGTTTTACTTAGTTCAATAAATCAATTGACTGAACTAGCTGAATTAAATGATGAAATTATCCAATTCTACCAGAGACACTGGGAGCAGAATATTTTACTCGGTTGTATTTTACCATGGCAAGCAGCTGCTCAATCAAAATATATCCCTAATGATCAAAGTGCAGAATTAATTATGGATCAACGCAAAACTTCCTGTTTTGTAATAAAATATGGTCTACCAAGTGAACAAATAGTCACTGCTTTATGGAATTCAGAACAGAAACTCACTTTTGCCAGCTCAGCTAATCCATCCGGACAAGGTAATCGGGGAGTAATAACCGGTGTAGGAACAAAAATAATGAATGAGGTAGATTTGCTGATCGAAGCTGATGAATATGTGCATTCCAATCAACCTGACCAGGATTCAACAACAAGATACGAGCAGGGAGTAATGATCTCTATGGTAGACCAACAAGGCAAATTGATTCCTGTCCAAGGTCAAGAAAGAATGGTTACGCCTTGTCCAGTTTTGATTCGCAAAGGACTTGCTGTAGATCAAATCATGAATAATCTCACAGAACAATTTAATTCCTGGGATTATCGCCATGGACAATACTATTAAAATTAACTGCTAGCTTTTATCTATCATTTCCATTTCACTACTAGATGACAGATACTAGCTACTAGCTACTTAGCTACTTAGCTACTATTTATTATCATTCTAACTATGAACAAATCAATCGCTCTCCTTCCCGGTGACGGAGTGGGTCCAGAAGTGATGGCTGAAGCTGTCAAAGTGCTGGAGAAGATCGGACAACAATTCGGACATAAATTTAATTTCGAAACCGGCCTATTAGCAGGTGCCGCCTGGGAAAAATACTACAATCATCTACCAGAAGAAACTATTGCCCTTTGTAAAAAAGCTGATGCAATGTTACTGGGTGCTGTAGGCGGTCCAGTATCAGCCCAAAACGAACCAAAATGGAAGGATGCTGAGAAAAACAGTATTCTAGGCTTACGCAAAATTTTTCAACTAAATGTCAATCTCCGACCAGTTTTAGTCAATCCTTTACTAGCAGATTTATCACCCTTAAAAAAATCAATAGTAGAGCAGGGGATTGATTTTATTATTGTCAGAGAATTAATTGGCGATGTTTATTTTGGAGAACATAAAAATGAAGGGGATAGTGCTTATGATGTGATGAGTTATAGCAAAGAGCAAATTGAGATTGCCATCCGCTATGCTTTTGAGGCAGCACAACTACGTCGCAAAAAAGTTACAGTCGTTGATAAAGCTAATGTCCTGGAAACAAGCCGGCTCTGGAGAAGAGTCGCAGAAGAGGTTAAAAAGGACTTTCCAGAAATAACAATGGAATATATGTTCGTTGACAATGCTGCCCAACAGATTATCAAAAATCCCAGTCAATTTGATGTCATTGCCACTGGAAATCTGTTTGGCGATATTTTAAGTGATGCTGCCGCAGTATTACCTGGATCATTAGGACTGATGCCTTCTGCCAGCTTCGGTAAAGAATATGCACTCTACGAACCAATTCATGGCAGTGCACCAGACATCGCCGGACAAAATGTGGTCAATCCAATTGCGACCATTCTTTCTGCTGCGATGCTTTTGCGTTTTAGCTTCAAACTGGAAAAAGAAGCACAAGTAATTGAAGCTGCAGTCAATCAAACAATCCAAGCAGGAATCAGAACCAAGGATATTGCTGAAGAACATAAACCAATAGGAACACAAGAAATGGGAGAAGCTATTGTAGCAAGAATCGAAAAAAATTTTTGCCCTTGACATTCCAATAAAATATCACTAAGCTTTTTAAGAATCGAATTTTATTTCCAATATATAATCAAATAATAACATGCGGAAACGACATGATTTTATCAGAATCAAATCAGTAATTCACATTCAATCAATTATTAAATGAGCTTTTTAGCTCATTTTTTTAACTTTTTTTAATGAAACAAACTCTAAAGAACATTATTACTTTGATAATCTTAATAAGCCTTTTTGGAGTATCTATCTATATTTGGGAAGAACTAGTTATTAAATACCAAATTCCTAAACGCATCTTGCCACAACCTTCAATTATTTTTGTTTATCTCAGTAACGAAATCATAAGCGGCCGCCTTACCCTAATTACTAAAGCTATGGAAAGCTTTCGCGATGCTTTGCTGGGGTTCATTTTAGCTACATTTTTAGGGGTTTTGCTGGGCTTAACCCTTTTCAGTAAAGAAAATTTCCGAATTATTTTTGCTCCATTCATTTTTATCACTCAATTATTACCGGTTCCTGCATTTGCACCTGTTGTAGCTGCCTTATTTGGTTATGGAATGATTACCAAGATTTTCATTATTGTCTTATTTACCATTTTTCCAGTAATCAATACTGTAGAAAAAACAATCCAGAATTATCCCCAACAATATTTCGACCTATTTCAAACTTATCATGCCTCATATCAGATGATTTTAAAAAAATTGATAATCCCGGCAATTATTCCAAATCTTCTAATTACTTTAAAGATTCTCACTACTGCCTCCATTGTTACTTCCATTATAGCTGAATTACCTTTAACCATTAGCAAAGGGATCGGAAAAGATCTCTATAATTCATTTAACAATCAAATTATCGTTCGAGTTTGGGCTAGTTTAGTAATTATTACAATTTTTTCACTTTTGGCATTTTATTGTATTAACAATTTAGAAACGTATATTTTAAGGCATTACCATTATGAAAAAAGCTGAGCCACAAATTATTCTGGATCAAGTTGGCATCATCTATAATGATTATAAAATTGGTCTACAAGCACTTACTGACATCAATCTGACCATTGCTCCTGGTGAATTTATCTCGATTGTAGGACCTTCTGGTTGTGGTAAATCAACCATTCTTAAAATCATCAGCGATATTCTGGACCTAGAAACTACTGTTTTAAAAGGAAAAGTAACAATCTTAGGGAAAACTGCGAGCGAAGCTAGGCAAGCAAGAAATGTCGGTTTTGTATTTCAAAAACCAACACTTTTACAATGGCGTACTGTCTTTCAAAATATTGCACTTCCTTTAGAAATAATTGGAATTAGTAAATCCGAACGTTTTCAAAAAATCGAGAACTTACTAAAACTAGTTCATTTGGAAAAATATGCTAACTTTCATCCTGATCAACTTTCCGGTGGCATGCAACAGAAAGTATCCATTGCCAGAGCGCTGGCATATGATCCACCAATTCTTCTGATGGATGAACCATTTGCAGCACTCGATGAACTTGGACGCAGACAATTAAATGATGAATTAATTAAAATCTGGCAAAAAACAAAGAAAACAATTGTCTTTGTGACACATAGCATTGAAGAAGCAGTTTATCTTTCTGAGCGTGTAGTCATCCTAAGTAAACAACCAGCTCAGATAAAGAAAATCGAAACGATCAGCTTTCCTTATCCACGGAAAACGATTTTTAATGATTTAGAGTTTTTTAAAGCCATCACTAATATTCGTAAACTTTTAGAAAATGAAGAATAAACAAAAATATATTTACCCCCTAATAGCATGGATTGTTGTCCTAGTGATCTGGGAAATAACAGTCAGAATATTTGCAATTTCACCAATTATCCTTGTCCCGCCTTCACAAATTGGACCAGTAATAATCGATAGTTTTTCAGTTATTTATCAGCAATTAAGCTTTACTTTTTATGAAGTAATTATTGGCTGGTCACTCGGTACCTTAGTCGCTTTTTTAGTTGCAGTATCCTGCTTTTCATTTAAAAGTCTTGCTAATCTGCTTACCTTGGCAGCCGTAATCGTCAGCGCTGTACCATTAATTGCTCTGGCAGCAATCCTAGGTGGTTTTCTTGGAACCGGACAAAATACCAAAACTTTATTGGTAGCAATTCTATGTTTCTTTCCAATGCTTATCGTTTCACTCAGTAGCTTTACCAGAATCGAACGTAGTTATCTGAATTTATTTCGGACATATCAAGCGTCATGGTCGCAGCGTTTTTTAAAATTAATTTTACCGCAAAGTCTTCCTGCACTATTAAATACAATGAAAATTAATACAGTAACAGCTTTAACAACAGCAATTGTAAGCGAATTCTTTGGAGCACATGGTGGAATCGGACAATTTATTCTTTCACGCAAAGGTTTTTATGATTTACCCATGGTCTGGGCAGCAATTTTTTATTTAATCATTGCTACCAGTATTTTTTATCTGATTATGAATATGTTACAAAAATTTTATAGTCATTGGCATTAGTACTTTGTTTTCTAGAAACAAAGTACAACTAATTTTTATTTTTTAGAAATACACAATGCAAGAACAAAAAAGTTCTTCGACATCAATGCTGGTTATCGGCTTGGTGGTAGTAGTCCTCATTGGACTAGGTATCGTATACCTTGCCAAGAAGTCACCTGATAAAAAATCAGCTGATGGCAAAAAGGATAAAATCGTCCTGCAATTAAAATGGGTACCCCAGGCTCAATTTGCCGGATATTTCGTAGCCGATAAAAAAGGATATTTCGCCGATGAAAATCTCGAAGTAGAGGTGAGAGCAGGTGGAGTAGGTATCAATCCAGTTGATGTTTTGGTCGCCGGTGATGCTGATGTAGCTGTAGCCTGGACTGGCAATGTTTTACCAGCAATTGCCAAGGGAGAAGATATTGTCAATATCGGACAAGGTTTTCAGAAATCTGGTATGGTGCTTGTCGCCAAGAAAAAATCTGGCATCAATGCTCCAGCAGATATTAAAAGTAAAAAAATTGGTGTCTGGGCAGGTGGAAATGAAACAGAACCATTTGCTTTTATTGCTAAACAAGGACTCGATCGTGATAAAGATGTCCAAATTATTTCCCAAGCTTTTGACATGAATCAACTTTTCAATGATGAAATTCAATTAGCTTCAGCCATGACCTACAACGAGTTAGAACTTGTTTATGAAAATGGCTATAAACCAGAAGACCTAACTGTTTTCAATCTAGATGAAAATGGCAGTGGTATGTTGCAGGACGCACTTTTTGTAAAACGTGATTATTTAACCAACAATAAAGATATTTTAGTAAGATTTCTCAGAGCAAGTATGAAAGGCTGGGATTATGCAGTTACTCATCAGGAAGAAGCAGTAGATATGATTGGCATGGATTTTGCTGCTAATGATGTCACAGCTAGACCACACCAAATCAAAAGTATGGCCCAGGTTGCTAAATTAACCATAGCAGACAAAGGTACCAGTGAAGGTCTATTTTATATCGATCAAACAAAACTAGCTAATACAGTATCGATTGCTGAAAACTTTGTCAAAGAAGTCAAAGAAGGCAAAAAGATCGATGTGAACAAAATATATACTCAAGAAATCTGGGACGAAGCCAGGAAAGATGTGAAATTTAGTGATTATAAAAATCTCTAAATAATTGACACCAACAAACGGTGTGGTATGCAAACGCCACACCGTTTGGATAATTTACAGATCAGCAAACACTAAGATAATTTATCTTAACAAAAATTTTTGTTCACTACACTTAATTTTTTGCCACTTGCTACTTGATATTTTTATTTTTTTTAGCTAATAGCTACTAGATACAAGCTACTGATCTATCATTTTTTAACTCATAACTATTAATCTTTAATCTTTATTTTTTTAACTATGCTTCCCAAAAATCTCACAGTAGTGAATCATCCATTAGTCCAGGAGTTAATTACTAAAATAGGTGATAGGACGATTGATGCTTTTTTATTTCGTGAATACTGCAACAGAGTATCGCGCATGTTGATCTATGAAGTCTTGCATGATGTCAAAGAAGAGAAAATCGCTTTTGTCGCCATTCTCCGTGCTGGCATGGCCATGTTGGGCGCAGCTATGGAAACTTATCCCCAGGGAGAATTTCATCTAATTGGTATGCGTCGCGATCTGGAAAATCCTTATGAAAAAAAACCACAATTTTATCTAGACAAATTACACGAAATTAATTCGGACACAAAACGAATTATCATCCTGGAACCGATGTTAGCCACAGGCGGATCGTTGATAGCTACATTAGAGGCAATTGCTCAACATAGGGAATTGAACACAGCCCGCATTCAAATAGTCGCTCTCAACACAGCAAAGTTCGGAGCAGAAGCACTGCTTAAAACATTTCCTAAGGTGCAGATCTTTACAGCTGCCTTCTTTCCTGAACTTAATAAAAAAGCATACATCGTCGGAGGACTTGGCGATGCTGGTGAAAGATTTTTCGGAATCCAAAGTGATCCCGAGCATATTCAATAACTCGTCCTGAAAAAATTCAGGATTATTACTCGAAAAAATTATAGCTAAACTATTACTAGTGTCAATATGCCCAAATGTCATTCATTTGCTGCTATTAGCATAGCGTTAGATTCCGGCCAGCAAGCATTTCTAAACTAACGTAAAGAAATGCTAACTTCCGGAATGACGTGAATTGTCAGATTCCGGATTCCAGATTCCAGTTTCCAACTATTTTGAAGCTACTTTTTCAAAACTTGCCGTCCATCTACCATTCTGTTAAAATCTGCCCATCTTACCTTTCATTTCTTACCTCCATGGACTACTGGCAAAATCTCAAAGATTCACTCAAAACAACTTGGCAGCATAAGTATCTCTGGGCAATTGGTTTGATATTTGCAATATTTAGTGGTGGTAGTTCTGGTTCAAGCTCCAATAACAATCATTCAGGAGAAGTTCGTTTTGATCAAGGAGAATTTAATAACGGTCTAATTAAAATTCAGGATTTTCTACATCAAGTGCCATTATTATTATGGCTTTTATTAGCATTAACTGTCTTTGTCTTAATACTCTTAATCAGTTTGCTTTGTATCTATCTCAAAAGTAGAGCACAAGCTGCTTTGATTGCTAGTACTGTAGAAATAGAAAAACAAAAACAATTGAATTTTGGCAATGCCTGGAAATTAGGGAGAGACAAAATGAAAGCTTTATCCAAACAAAATTTACTGCTCGCAATTCCAGCATATTTTGCATTTATCGTAATTTTTATCATCTTCTTTGCTCTTTTAGTTAAATTTTATAACGCAAATTCATTAAGTAACGAATTTTTTAATTTCAGCAGCCGTTCTTCCAGTTATGTAGTGCTATTAATTGGCAGTAGTAGCTTTTTACTCTTATTTCTTTGCGGATATGTGATTTTTGCAATTATATTTGCCTTTGCTCAAGCCTTTGGTTCCAAATTTGCTGTTTTAGAAGGGCAGAGTGCAATTAGCAGTCTCAAATCAGGATTAAGATTCTTCTCAAGTAATTTTGGAAAAATTTTTGTATCCTGGCTAATTATGATATTAGTAGATATTGCTTTACTTATTCTTGCAGCGCTCTTTATTATTCCAATTTTTTTACTTTTAGTTTTATTTATTGGCTTTGCCAATCCAATTACATATTTCCTAAGTGGGATCATAATACTAATATTCATTCCAATTAGCTTAATTTTCACTGGATTCAATTATGCCTGGTCAGAAGTGTATTGGACTAAGGTATATTTAAGGATAAAGGAAATGAAAGGTAAATAATTACAAGTTAAAAGCTAAAAGATACGAATTAAAAAGATTAAAAAGTTAACAGATTAACGGGTTAACGGGTTAAGATATTTAGTGGTTTTCAGATGCGAAATTCGATCCTGAACTTGTTTCAGGACGAAATGCGATTTTTTATTTGCCCGTATTCCAGAGTCTTGCTATAATCATAGCATCATATTAATACAACATGACAACAAATTTTAATCTCATCGCCATTATTATTAACCTCATTTGAGGTTGCGGGTGATTTGATTAAATTTATTATCAAAAACAGATCTCCCAAAAGGGAGTTTTTTTTTGCCTTAGGGTCCAAAAATTTTTAGACCCTACAAAAAAATCAACTCACTCATTAACTTGTTAATTTGTTAACTCGTTAATTTTTTTCCTGAACATATTTCAGGATTAATTTTTTAATTTTTTTAATCTTTTTAACCATGTTCGACCATACCATACTACAAGTCTATTTCCGTAATGAATTTATCGCTTTCAAAGACGCCAATATCAGCATCGCCAATACTGGCTTTCTTTATGGACTAGGAGTTTTCACCGGTATGCGTGCCCATTGGAATGAAAGCAAACAAGAACTATATATTTTTCGTGCCAAAGAGCACTATCAAAGATTTTATAATTCCTGCAAACTCTGTAAATTCGAAGGTTTTACTAAAAATTATTCTGAAAAGGAATTTACAGCAATCATTAAAAAACTTTTAAAAATTAATCAGATTAAACAGGATGCCTATATTCGTGTTTCAGAGTTTGTTGATGAAATTCAAATTGGACCCAAATTTGGCAAGTACAAAGACTCTTTAATGGTTTTTCTTTATCCTCTCGGTGACTATGTACCAACTCAGGGCATGAAATGCAAAGTTTCCAGCTGGGTGAGAGTAGAGGATAATGCTATTCCTGCTCGAGCTAAAATCCACGGTGCTTATGTCAATACTGCTTTTGCTAAAACTGAGGCAATCGACGCTGGATTTGATGAAGCCCTAGTTATGGATAAAGATGGTCATATCGTCGAAGGAAGTGCGGAAAACTTCTTTATGGTGCGTGATGGAGTCCTAATTACACCTCCAGCCAACGCCAACATCCTCGAAGGAATTACTCGTAAAACAGTTTTAGAAATTGCCCATGATTTAAAAATTCCGGTTGTTGAACGTGATATCGACCGTACCGAAGTTTATCTTGCTGATGAAGTATTCTTGAGTGGCACTGGAGCCAAAGTCTCACCAGTGACTCAAATTGATAGTTATGTGATTGCAGATGGTAAAATTGGTTCAATTTCTAAAAAAATTCAAGATGTATATTTCAGAGCTACCAAAGGTGAGGTAAAGCAATACGAACAATGGCTAACGGCAGTGTATGAGTAAAGCGTAGATCGCATTTTGCATTTGGCATTTCGGGGGAGAGGTAGAATTATTCGAAATTCGAGATTCGAAATTCGTAACTCGAATTAATTTTAATTCAAATTTAAATTTACAACTAAATATCACCCAATAGCTACCAGATACTAGATACCAGCTACGTGATACATGATACATGATACTTGATACTTAATACTTAATCTTTTAATATTTTAATTTTTTAATCATTCTAACTATGTCCACACAACTCAATCTCCAAACCGTCGAAGTTGCAGCAAAACGTCTAGAGGATATTTTACAGCCAACTCCACTGCAATATTCTGAACGACTTTCCAGGAAATATGGAGCGCAAATTTACTTAAAAAGAGAAGATCTGATGAAAGTACGTTCTTTCAAATTACGAGGTGCTTATAATAAAATTTCCTCGTTGAATGAAACTGAACGTAAAAATGGTGTGGTCTGTGCCAGTGCTGGTAATCATGCTCAGGGAGTAGCTCTCAGTTGTGCAAAGCTTAAAATCAAAGGCGTAATATTCATGCCTCTCGTAACACCAAACCAGAAAGTAGAAAAAGTAAAATATTTTGGCGGGAAATTTATTGAAACTGTGATGATTGGTGATACCTTTGATGAAGCCAATGAAAAAGCCCAGGCGTATTGTAAAAAACATAAAATGACCTATGTCCATCCTTTCAATGATTATGCTGTGATGGCAGGGCAGGGCACACTTGCTAAAGAAGCGTATGAAGAACTCAAAGGTAAAATGGATTTAATCATCTCAACCGTTGGTGGTGGTGGCATGCTCGCCGGAGTTGCTACATATATCAAAGAAAAGAATGCAAAGATTAAGGTCGTCAATGCTGAACCAGATAGTGCTCCAGGACTTGATGAATCATTAAAAGCTGGTAAAGTCGTCACACTCAAGGAAATGGGCACCTTCGTCGATGGTGCAGCTGTCCGCACAATGGGAGATAAAACCTTTGCCGTTCTCAAAGACAAAATCGATATTTCAGTAATTATTCCTGAAGGTCAAATCTGTACCTCCATGATCGAGCTTTACCAAAGCGAAGGAATCATTACTGAGCCAGCTGGTGCTGTTTCTGTCGCTTCACTGGAAAAGCTTGCCAGCAAAATCAAAGGTAAAACAGTCGTTTGTGTAATAAGTGGCGGAAATAATGACATTTTACGTTATCCGGAAATTCTCGAGAAAAGTCTGGTCTATAAAGGATTAAAGCATTATTTCGTGATTAACTTTGCTCAAAAACCAGGTCAGTTGAAAAACTTTCTAAACAAAGCCCTGGGACCAAATGATGATATTGTTCGATTTGAATATATCAAAAAAAATAATAAAGAAACTGGTCCAGCATTTGTCGGAGTAGAGCTAAAGAACGCCAATGATTACCAGCCGTTACTAAAAAGAATGGAAAAATATAGCATTCATTATGAAGTAATTAATAGCAAAGATTTGCTTTACGGATATTTGGTATGAGGAACGGTGTCCGGTGACCGGAATGCGGAATCAGGAATCGAATATCGAATATCGGATGGAAATTGTAGACTGTAATTGCTAGTTAATTGAAAGGAATTAGTTATTAGTTAGAAGCTAAAAGCTATTAGGAAAGCAATTGACTTATGTAACCTTCTATCTATTAACTTTTAACTTCTAGCTATTTATTTTACTAGATACCAGCTACTTTTTTGCTACTTGATACTTGATACTTTATACTTAATACTTTTTATTTTAATTTCATGAACACAACCAAATTTGCTGCAAAATTTACCGAGAAGAGCGGCATCCTCGAACTAATGGATGATCTGGGTAAGGCAATGAAGAATGCCAATCCAAATACTTGTATGCTCGGTGGAGGAAATCCAGCTCATATTCCGGAAGTCCAGCAACTATTTCAAAATGAAATGCAGGAAATTATTGCAGATCAAAAACGCTTTAATTCCATGATTGGAAATTATACAACTCCCCAAGGCGACCTAGAAGTGATCCAGGCCTTTGTTAAATATCTGCAGAAATTATCTGGCTGGAAGATTAGTACAAATAATGTGATCATACTCAATAGTAGTCAGTTGGGCTTCTTTATGCTCTTTAACCTCCTGGCAGGTGATACGATTGATAATAAGCAAAATAAGATACTGTTCCCAATAGTACCAGAGTATATCGGCTATGCTGATCAAGGTCTGTCCGATTTTTTCATATCAGAGAAACCACTAATTGAAAAGCTGGGCGAGCATCACTTCAAGTATCACATCAATTTCGAGATGTTAAAAGTTGATCAAGATATAAAAGCTTTATGTGTTTCACGCCCGACTAATCCCACAGGAAATGTAATCTCTGATGAAGACGTAGTCAAACTGCAAAAACTTGCAAAAAATAATGGGAGCTATTTAATAATTGATAATGCTTATGGTGCTCCTTTTCCAAATATTCTTTTCAAAGAAACTGAGATGTTATGGGAAGAGAATATGATTCACTCGTTCAGTCTCTCCAAAATTGGTTTACCTGGCACGAGAACTTCATTTTTAGTGGCAAGTGAAGAGATTATTCAAAAACTTTCTAGTATCAACGCCATTCTTTCCCTGGCTAGTAACAATATCGGTCCGGAATTGATAAAAAATTTATTAATTAAAAATGATCTAAATACACTGAGCAAGGAGCTGATTACTCCTTTTTACCAGAAAAAGTCGCGAAAAGCCCTCAGCTATTTCGAGAAGTACATGGATCACAATTTACCTTACTATGTACACGAAAGCGAAGGCGCGCTTTTTCTCTGGCTCTGGCTGGAGAATTTCCCAATCAATACCTATGAACTATACGAACGACTGAAAAAAAGAGGCGTCATCGTCGTTCCTGGTAAATATTTCTTCCCAGGCTATAAATCACCGTGGCAGCACAAAGATGAATGCATCCGTCTCACCTACAGTCAAGATGACGCCAAAGTCGAACAGGGGATCAGGATTATCGCAGAAGAAGTGGGGAAGGGATATGGAGAGTAGGGAGTAGGGAGTAGGGAGTAGATAGAATAACTTGAAACTCGAATCTCGAATCTCGAAACTCGAAACTCGAAACTCGAAACTCGAAACTCGAAACTCGAAACTCGAAACTCGAA
>JBAXHO010000015.1:0-34428 GCA_037138855.1 bacterium | reverse complement strand
GTGCCTATTAGCACACGTTTTCAGCTTTGTGTTTATTTTTGATAAAGTCGGGATACTTTTAAATCTTATTTTACTTGCTACTTAATAGCAGGAGATGCAGATCTGCATCCCCTCCGCTCCTTTCCTTTTTCTCCCCTTTTCCTTATACTTGATACATAATACTTTATCCTTCTTCAACATGGATACCTACAGCAAACTAACCCACATCGTCGATATTCTCAATCAACGCTTCGGCAATAGCAATCCCTTTCAAATTATCACCCGTCTAGCCGAAGAGACTGGGGAACTGGCAGAACAGGTAAATCACTTTGAAAATTCAGGAGTAAAAAAAGAAAAACATGGTTTACCTGATAAAGCAAAAATGGCCAAAGAAATTCAGGATGTGATGCGCTGTGCAATACAGGTGATGAAATATTATAACTTAGAGAACGATGTTGAGGAATCAATTGAAAATTCTTATCAGAAAGTTTGTAAAGCATAAAATTCTAAAAGTGTAATTCTGATCAATTGTAACCTCTTACTGTTATTGAAGATATTTTAATATTATCTGGTAATTCTGGTAAATTTGTTCTCAATCGGATATTTCCCTGAGGAAGTTGATTTGACAAAATATCATAAGTCTGCCAAGTGCGCAGTCCCAATCTCGCCATACCAGGATTGGTTTTGACTTGGTTGGAAATATTTTTTTCTAAATGGATGTCCTGATTTTCAAAAATTATCCGATCTAAAACCAGTAAGCTATTTTTTACAGTTATCCTAGCTCTAACATATATACCGATTTCTTTAAATCCGGAATTATTGAAAGAAATTTCTGGCAGCGCTGATTTATAAGAAAAGAGTATCTTGCCACAGTGAAAATAAAAAAAGTTACCAATTAAAATAATACTCAAATAACCAAGAAAACCAAAACCAAAGAATAGTAATAAGTATTTAGAATGTCTTTGCAAAATTATCAGGAGAGCAAAAAATATTGCATAAATGCTTACTCCAATGCTTAATAATGTTTTTATTAGTTTTCTTGTTGTCATTAATCGAATTAATAAATAATAATATTATCGAATTTTAGATAATTTCCAACAGGCAATGTCAAAAAATTTATAATTAGAAAACCAAAATTCTAAACATTTTTATGATATCATTAAAAGAATTTTTCAAAAATACTAAATGATTACTTTCCAGAGCGAAAAACCTTTAAGACAAGGAACAATTGCGACGTCACACGGTGAAATTATCTTTCCCACATTTATGCCGGATGCTACCTATGGCACTGTCCAAAATTTGAGCTGGAATGACCTCAAAGCGACTGGAGTGAGAGAAATAGTTACTACTGCACTTCATTTAGAACAAAAAGCTGGCAGTCAGAACATCGAGAAGAATGGCGGCTTTCATCAGTTTACTGGCTGGGATCGTCCGGTTCTAACTGATAGTGGCGGATTTCAAGTTTTCTCGTTAATTTATCGCAGTGATAATAAAGATAATCATATTACTGAAGCTGGCTGTAGTTTTCGCGATTACACCAATGGTCAATATAATTTTCTCACTCCGGAAATTTCCCAAGTAATTCAGCATAATCTCAAGTCAGATATTCGCTTGGTTTTAGATATTCCGATTAATGAAGACTCATCTTTATCACACATCAAAGAATCAGTTGCCAGAAATACACGTTGGGCGAAACGCTCAAAAGACTTTTTTCTGAAATTAAACAATCTCACGGAAAATGATTTCAATAATCCCCAACTGAAACGACCTTTACTCGGAGCAATTGTCCAGGGAGCGAATAATTTTCAATACCGGGAACAAAGTGCCAAAGAGTTAATTGAGATCGGTTTTGATCTGTATTGCTTTGGTGGCTTACCACTACATCATAAGCTGCATTGGAATTATAAAGCACCACAAGGTTTCCATGAAGATCTCGTGTCTTTTGTCGCCAGCCTTTTACCAAAAGACAAAATCCGTTATGCCATGGGACTTGGAAGCCCTGATGATTTAATTTATGCGACAAAAACCGGCTGGGATCTTTTTGACACAGTCATCCCCAGTCGCAACGCCAGGCACGGCTATTTATTTGTGAGCAGTGGAGCAGGGGATGAGTCCTACAAATCTTATGATGTCTTACACATCAGATCATTACGCTACAAAGATGATGATTTACCTGTCGATCCTCATTGTCAGTGCGAAACATGCCGAACCACTTCCAGAAAGTACTTACGTTATCTGATTAAAATCAAAAGCAGCGTAGGATTTCGCCTCGCTACGATTCACAATTTGACGTATTACATGAAAACGATGGAGAAGATTAGAAAAATGAATTACTAATTTAGCTACCTGTGATTTAAACTTTTAAGTATTTTTGAAACTTAAGCCTGCCATTATATAAGTCAATTTGCTCAAAATTTTGCAAATTGATTAAATTCACAAATTCGCTGTTGATCCTAGTTCGATCAATCGAATGTAGCTGATTGGGTGAAAGTATCCTGGGATAAAATTGTTTTTTATTCATGTCCCACTCTAGAATTCCTTTACCTACCCAGAATTTGGTAATGGAAGTTACACAGCTTCCAATAACTAAAAATTCCGGAAATTGTTTGCTAAAAACCAAAATTTTACCTTTTCCTTTAATTTGTTTGTTTACTAAAGGTAAATAATTCATTGCAGCAAGCTCATAAATCGCACCTTGAGTTAATTTCCCTTCTTTCTCTCCAGACGTAAGTTCTGTCCAGTCTTCTTTTCCCAGCCATTTGATATTGATACGACCATGTTCTTTTAGCCTATTTTGTTTTTCAATTGATAAATATTTATAGTTTTTTTCAGCATCAGCATAATGTTTTTGCAAAGATTGAAAATATCTTTCTCTAGGATAAATATCAGAGTCTTTGATAGTTTGTAATAGTAAATTAGGTTGGGAAAACCTATTAAATTTATCAAGTAGTTTTTGAAAATTATTGATATAACAGTTTATTTCGGATGTTGTTAGGTTATCATGTAATTCCATCAACAATGTATGCTGGTAATAAATTGGTTTTACTCCCGGAGCATAAGCAGCTGCAATTGGAGCAAGATATTTCAAATAATGAGCTATAGCAAAAAATTCCGCCCAGTCAGGATAAGGAAAACTTGTTAAACTCCAGAGTTTATAGGCACCCATGACAAAAACTACCTGTAAAGGCTCGGTATTATCAACTGCCATATCAATTTCCGTTCTCACTCTTTGCTCTGTTTCAGGTGTTACCTTTAAACGTCGAAATTTTTTGCGGGTTAATGACTTATAAATAAATTCTTTAATCCCAAATTTGGCAAGATATTTTTTGTCTTCCTCATTTAGTTGATATTTTCCAGCAGTTTCTAATTCAGTTTTTAAATATTCCTGAGCATTCATAAAAAAAGAGATTACTCTGTAAATAGCAAATTAAGATTATGAATATTCCCTTTCTAATTGCAATTTGCAAATTTCAATTTGCTTTAATAAAGATGAGGGCTGGAATTGAACCAGCAGCTCTTTACTTGCGGTAAAGTGACTTAACTATTTGTCCACCTCATCAGTTTAGATAAACAACATTATCAATCCCACAGTCACGCCAATAATCCCCACAACTTTCTGCAAATTTAATTTATCTTTATAGAGAATTGCTGCTAAAAGTGTTATCAATGTTATCGATGCACCATTGATAATATTGACATAACCCACATTGGGAGCTGTTGTAAATGCCTGATTCATAAAAAGATTAAATAATCCTAAGGAAATACCTTGTAAAATTAATAAAATTAGCTCTTTAAAATTAAGTTTAATGACAAATTTTTCCTTTTTTATAAAAATTCTTAACAATAACTCAGTTCCAAAAAACAACATCACAATAAAAGCGCCATAGAAAGTCCGGGACATCACCGTGATTCCTTCGTTTAAAAGCCATTTGGTATAGAGCGCCAAACCACCGAAGGCAAAAAAAGCTGCAAAAGAATAAATAATCCAGAGATTGTTTCCAACCTTTTTTGATTTTTTCTGATAATTCATTACGATTAAAAAGGCAACCACAATCAGAATACTGACGATACTTTTCAAGGTTAATTTCGAATCAAACAGGAAAACTGAGGCAATAGCTGTAAATATGGCATAACTTTTCTGAATAATCAGACTGTAACCTGGATTGGGTGCTGTTTTAGTTCCCAGTAAAGAAACACTATTACCAAGATAACTAAAAAGAAAGATCGCCAGGGAAGTTAGTAATAATAATTTGACAGGAAACTTCAGAGCAATACCAGTAAAAAAAGCATAACAACCAAAGGCTAGTGCATAAATAAAGAATGAAACCCAGTTGAGAAAAGTATTATTGATATTCTTCTTTTGAAAATACCGCAAACTAAGATAATAAAACACAGAACTACAATACATCAGAAGCGAAGCAACTATCCAATTCATGATTATTTTAGCTTAAATTAAATTCCAAATTAATTCATACAGATTGACAAACATTTCGGTAATAAATTTATCTTTAATCAAAATTCCTAAACCGCGCTCTTTATATTTATTACTGATGGCGGTATACTCACCAAAAATCCTTAAACTAGCCTGCAGCTGAAACTCTGGAGGTAAAAACTTAACTTCTTTCAATTCGAGTGGATTGGTTGCGACATATTGATCATTTAAAGTTCCGCTAGTTGCTAATATTTTCATTTTAATGCCACGTTTGACACGTTCCGGTATAAAATATTTCATGTATTCATAATACCCTGGGAAATACTTTACTGTAGCATCAGCATTCGATAAAGTTCTCACAATTTCCACACCCTTTTCCAGTTGTTTTTGCATTGGTACTAAATATGCATCCTCCCCCTCAAGTACTGTGATATTATGATTTTTATAGTATTTACTATGTTGATTGACAAATTGCGTTAAATAATTCGATATTGTATCCGATGCAACTTTCAGCTTTAATTGCTGCTCCTTGACTAAATCGAAAAGTTTATTCTCATCAGTACAAACAAATTTTTCACCATATTTTTCACCGAGACTGGTGAGAAGATTTTTCATGACAAGCTCTGATACGATTCGATAAGTTGAAGATTTGTCGTATTTAAGAGCTTTATATACTTCCGTAACCTTAGCTGGTCCATTTTGTAAAAAATACAAATAAACATTGGCTTCCAGTTCAGTCAGCCCAGCAGATTGTAGTGAGGTAATTAATGATTTCATTGTAAAATTATACCAGCAAGTTGCACAACTTACAACATTTAAACCCGGGGCAATTATTAATATATGAAAAAATTTGTACTGACGTATTGCAATACGTCCCTATAGAAAAATCTTTCGCCAACTCTGCTTTTTTGAGTTAAAATCTTATATTATTATTCACTGTATTTTATGAATTCTCAAACTGAAATTATAAATTTCTGTACAATTATTGACTTAATAAAAATGAATTTTCTTCCTGGCTTTAAAATCAAGCAAGAACCGGAATTAATTTCGATTTTTAATAAAGCCTATCGTAATTTTAATGTAATTCTGATTGATGGTTTGGGCTGGAATTTATTTCAAAAATCCGGACTAAGCAACTATTTACCGGAAAAAAATATTTTAAGAAAAGCATTATCACAATTTCCGACAACCACTGCTGCTCATATCACTTCAATTCGTTCAGGATTACCAGTCAGTGAACACGGCGTTTATGAGTGGAATATTTATGATCCCTTTTATGATGACATGATTACTCCTTTACAGATGTCACTAGCAGGAGAAAATGATTATGATTCTTTAATTGCAAAAGGTATATCACCACAACTATTTCCCAAGGAAAATCTTTCTGATTTACTAAAAAAGTCCAATCTTAATTCTAATGTTTTTCTACCAAGGAACTATGCTGGTTCATATTATTCCAGAACTATGGCTAGCCCGGCTAAAGTTATACCTTATAAAACTAGTAGTGAAGCATTAATTCAATTACGCGAATTAAATAAGCAATCTGGTAAAAAATATAATTATCTTTATTTTGACCAAATCGATGCCTTGTCCCACAAATATGGTCCTAATAGTGAATTTGTAGCAGTCGAGCTGAACGATCTTTTTTCTTTACTCGCCGAGATTCTCTTTAATCATAAGCAAGCCGATACTCTTTATTTAGTTTGTGCCGATCATGGACTTACTTCTATCAATCCTGAAAAAGCAATTTATCTTAACCAGATTTATCCGGAGATAATCCAGTTTCTAAAAAAGAATCAAGCAGGTAAGCCCTTAGTTCCAGCTGGATCACCTCGGGATCAGTTTCTTCACATTGAGGAAAAATATCTAGATCAGGTGATTAAAACCTTAAAGGAAAAATTGAGTAAGGTTGCTGATATTATCCCAATTAATGAAGAATTTTATCCCAAGTATTTTAAGACAAATACACCAAGCCAAAAATTACTTGAGCGTATAGGTAATGTATTAATTCTTCCTAAAAAACACAACACTGTCTGGTGGTATGAACGGGGAAAATTTGAAGTGACTTTTAACGGCCATCATGGCGGCTTGTCAGATGATGAAAAATTTACACCGTTGATTATTATTTAACGCATTTCGTTCGTAGTGAACAAAAATTTTTGTTCACTACAATCATTTCATTTCCGATTACCGGTCACCGGACACCGATCACCGTTCCACTACTATTGTCTGCCTTGGCCCGGCAAGTTTTACATCTATCTTCTCCAAAGCTTTGAGGAGATCAAAATTAAATCGATCCAAAATATCAAGATAGGCTGGATAACTACTACTTTCTATATGAAATACTAATTCAAATTCATAATTAATTCCTGTTACTGAGATTAAATGAAACCGATCAAATTTTATTAATTCCTGTTTAACTAGTAATTCCGGAATAATTTCTTTAATTGTAATAAGTTTTTTTTGACTAGTATTAATTTCTACAGCAAATTTAATTTCTACACGTCTTTCCTTTAGTTTGCCGAAATTATGAATTTTGGAAGTTGTTAATTCCCGATTGGAAATTACCAGCTCATCACCAAGCATTGTTTTTAAACGAGTTGTTTTAATACCAATTTGTTTCACTGTCCCGCCTTCATCGGCAATAGTAATGTAGTCTCCAATCCGAAATGGACGGTCAAAATATAAGGTCACTGAAGCAAAAAGATCAGTCAAAATATTTTGCAGACTAAAGGCGATAGCAATACCACCAATGCCAAGACCAGTGAGAATTCCTGAAATATTAAATCCGAAAAGTTTTAAAATGATAAAAAAGAAAACAGTGGCAGTAATAAATTTCGTGGTAACAAAAACCAAACGATACATTGTAGATTCAACTTTAATTTCATCCTTATTATTAATTCTTTTCAGTTCCTGCTCCAGTACAAATTCAATTAATTTGTAAAGATATTGCAAGAGGCAAACAATCACAACAATTAATGCAAGTATATTTAATTCCTTCTCATACTTAATTTCAATAAATAATCGTAATGTCAAATATCCTGCCAGATAAACAATTAAAGGATAAATAAAAATTTCTTTGGGTAGCTGCGCCTTAACAATTTTTTTCTGGTAACGAATATCAAATACATTATTAATTAGAAAAATTAATATTTTTTCCAATACTAAAATTACAAAAAATATGCTGAGACTTAGCCAGATAGCTAAAAGTAATCGGCTAGGGGTTGTAGAAAAAATATTAATAAAATCATTCATTAATTTTTGATTGAAAGTATATATTAAGCTTAAGGGAAAAATGTTTAAATAACAAGCTCCATATTTTTCCCATGCCTGCTGGGGTGGTAAGTATCTACTATATAATTACAACTTTTACCCTAAATTTACTTTTCAAAATAATACTTTCTATGGTAAATTGAATTTTGTTTATTAATAAAATTTATGAAAAAATTTCTCATTTTGCCAATTTGTGTGACACTTACTTTAATTTTTTTAACAGGATGTACTAACGTGAATGACAATTCTTCTATTAAAACAGTACCAACACCAACTGACTTACCTTCAGCTGAAACTGTGTTGAAAGGCTTTAAGCCCAGTACTACTAACCGTACAGTCACTCTGGAAACCACCAAAGGTAATATTACTATCGAACTCTATAATGAAACCATGCCCATTACAGCTGGAAACTTTGAAAAATTAGTAACAGAAAAATTTTTTGATGAAGTCATCTTTCACCGGGTAATTCCTGCATTTATGATTCAAGGTGGTGATCCCACTGGTACAGGAACTGGTGGTCCTGGCTATCAAATTCCTGATGAAAACGTGGGGAAATATAGTAATGTCATTGGTTCCATTTCCATGGCCAATTCCGGCCCCAATACCGGTGGCAGCCAATTTTTTATTAATGTAGCTGATAATTCCTATTTAGATACCAAGCATCCTGTTTTTGGCAAAGTTACCGAAGGAATGGATGTAGTAAATGCAATTACCTCTGTAGAAAAAGATGCCAACGATAAACCAACAACAGCAGTGACAATTACAAAGGCATATTTAAATTAAAATCAAATTATAGGGGAGACATCGATGTCTCCCCTATAATTAATCGCAATTGTCTATTCCACCCTATACATCTTTCCCGCCTCGAAGCTATTTATCTGATTAGATTCAGGAGCATAAACATACGTTCCTGCAGTACTAAATTTACCAGTGTTCTCAGCTAAGAGAATTGTTTCAAAAACATAAACCTGATCTTTTTTAGCAAGATCATGACTAAAAATCAGATAATCATTAATATAACTTCCACCGAGAGTAAGATTGGCATCTTGTGAGGTCCTTTGCCACCAGTCAAACAAATTGCTTTGAAACATGTACGATTCACCGTAAAAGGCAGTAGTTGGTCTTAGGCCAGAAGGTAAATATGTTTTTACAAAGAATTGTTTTACATCACTTTTGGGTTTGACCTCCACTCTTACCCGAATATATTTTCCAGCCGGTAAAGTCATGGTACTTATATTGGTATCCAAAGGTAAATATTCAGTTTTGACTGTAAAGCTATCCTGGAAATTTTGTTCACTTGCTGCTTGATAGCTATATGACAAGCTATAAAATGCCTGCTCAGATATTTGAATTTTGAATTGATTTGTACCAGATTGTAAATTATCAATCAATATATTCTCGGAATTAGAATTAAATTCAGAGGATTTACCATTTACATTCATTTGCACTTTTACTGGATTTTGATTATTAATCTGAAAATAATTCAGAAAAGCAGCAGCAATCAAACTGTTAGTGAGATTGTCATTATTACCATAATGTCCCAATAAATAAAGTTCTAACTTATCAGCTAAAGTTTGATCTAAATTAAGAGCTTTTAGTAACCGGTAAGCAAATGCTGTGATAAATTCATCACTTTTGGTATTGGTATAAGCATTTTCCGGTGCTACGAAATAGGCAGTATTATTTTCAAACTTAGCCTGATTCAAAATGGAATAAGCAACAGAATATGCTGCCCCACTGCTTCCCAAAGATAAATAGGAATCTGCTACCAAAATCTGGCCTAAAGGCGCTGGAATTTGATCTAATTGTAATTGGAGCTCAGCTAGGAGACGGGCACTTTCAGGGTGTTGTAGGGCAGATAAACCCCAAATTGCATAAGCTTTATCAAGAAGGGAAGTATTATCATTAGCTTGACTCTGTGTTTTGTAAACTTGTTGATATAGATATTTACCTAATGCACTTTGCAATTGAACATCAGTTTTCAACCCGGACTGATTGGCAAGATTAATAATTTTGGCAACCATAACACTAGCTTCCAAATCAATAGCATCATAACCCAGCCAGCTAAATCCACCACTTTGCGGATCTTGCAAATGTTTTAAACTATTCAGACTATTAGTGATTTCTGCTCTCAGTTCTGTTTCAGAATACGGCGGATTTTCTAATTTTGCATAATTATTTAATAAAGCGAGATTTTGAATTAAACCTGCCTCAATTTCTTTTAAAGTAATAGTTTGAAAACTCCCTTTTTCCTGAAAAATTTTTGTCGGATCTGAATTAATAATAATTTGCGCATTAATTCGCGTAGCATCAGCTGGCAAATTAATTTCAAAAACATTGTCTGATTTTCCTTTCAAAATACCTTGTTGTTGATGACTCAAATCAACTAAATTAGTATAAATTGGAAAATATTTTTTAACGCCATCCAAGACCTGTCCATTATTGGCCACGAAACTAGCTTCGAGAAAAGCTTTGGAAGCTTGATCAGAACTGACCTGAACTTCTAAAACTTGATTGGTACCCTGATTTTTGCCTAATGAAATATCACTTGGAGGAGTTACAAACTTTAAGTTGGATGAGCCTTGAATCTGTAACTTTCCCTGAAGATCATTTTCAGAGAAGTTATACAAATATACTGGTATTTCTAAAGTATCACCCTGATGTAAATTGGCAGGTAAATTCATAGTTAAAAATAATGCCTTGCTACTTGATATTTCTTTCACATTACTACCCACTGCAAAATCAGAAGTAATCGCTTCAGCATCAATTTCCCAGGTAGTGATATTATCAGGTAATTTAAATTTTACTTCTGCTTCACCGCTACGATTAGTAATCACATTAGTCGAGAATAGGGCAACTTCCTGAAAATTATCCCTAATTGCAGAATACTCAGGCGTCTGATCACCTCTACCACCAGCATTGAAAAAATACGGGAAAGCGGAAGTGCCAATAGAAGGAAAATAGGCACCATAAGTTTGTTGATAAATATCATTTTGGTAAGCTTCTACACCCAAGACTTTTAATAAGGCTTTATCAAAAACGCGAATATTTAAGTTGGCTTTGTAAACAGCTTCTCCGTTAGTTGTAGCTTTTAATTTAAGAATTACTTCATCACCTGGTTGATATTTCGTCTGATCAGTATCAACAGTTATATCAAATTTTTTATCTGCACGTTCCACAGCAGTAGTCACAGTTTGATACTCAATATTATTAATATGTTCCTGTGTAGATGGAGAATAACTACTATTACCCAAAGCATAGACCAGCATTACTGAGACTTTTGGTGAAGTCTCCACTGGCAGATCAAATTCCGCAGTCAGATTAGTTTTATCTAATTTAATCTTTTGAGAAGCAATAATTCGATCCTTAAATAATATTAAAAAAGCATCCTGATTGACAGCAGTGTCAGGATTTAGTTTTATCTGAAGCCCCAATTTATTACCTACCTGATACTTTTCAGCACTAAAAGTCATTTCAGTATAAGCTTCTGAGACTGCTTGATAATTTTGATCAGAAACATACATTAAATAATTTACCACCTGATAATTGTTGACCCCGGTCAATTTAGCATAATAAGTACCAGCTTTTTCAAATTTTTTAGTAATGACTTGATTACCCTGATTATTGGTAACTAAATCCAATGTCGTAATACTTTCAGAACGTTCTTCATAACGATAGCTGGTTTGTACTTGTTTAGTTGTTTCATTATAATAGCTACCGTTATCGATTTTTTCCTGCCATTTACGAATAAACTCGACCTTAACTTTTTGATTTGCTTGTTTTTCAAAGTTGAGTGGATTAATCGTCTCCAGTTGAAACTTAAGATCCTGATTGATTACCGGATTACTTGTATTTTCTGGTTTCAATAAGGCAATTTGCCCGACTTTAGTAACTTTAATTTGACTGGCATCTTGAAGCCGATTATTAAAAAACAATTCCAGATTAAGTTCAGAAAATTCGTTCAGTGATTTGATTACTGGTATTTTTAATTTTAATTCTGCTTTACCAGTAGCATCTAAAGTGATTTGTTGATCCAGAACATGCTGAGTTTCAGAATTCACAACCGATTCCAAAATCACTGTTTGATCCCACCAAAGTGGTCGAGTCATGTCTTCATTAGAAATTACTAATTGCACATTTTGATTGGCTAGAGGATCACCTGCCAGATTTTTGCCCTTGATTCCAATTGTCAATTCTGAATTCCCGGAATAAACTTGAGAATTATCCAAAATTAATTTCACATCTTCTTCTGGAGAGGCATAATTGTCTATCTTAAATAAAGCTTCAGCGATCTCTTGTCCATTTTGCTTTAAGATAATTTTGCCATAATATAGATAACTTGTATCCAAAAATTTAGGCAAGGAAAAATTACCTTGGACATAATCCCAATCACTATTTGTTTTAAGAATTTGCTTTGAAGAAATTAATATATTATCAAGAAAAACATCGTATTGAATTCCTTGCAGGTCTGGTTTACTAAATTTTACAAAATCATCAGACTGCTTCAAAATAGTTTTAAAATTCACTTGATCGCCTAACCGATATACTGGTTTATCAAATTTCGAATAAGCGATAAAATCTTTATCTTGAGATATTTGAGAAACATAAGCTGATTCCTGGTTATAAATAAAACTTTGGCCAATTGGAAAAAAGTTATTTAAGTTAAAATTACGATCAGAACCATTACTAAAAACACTTGCCAGTAAAACCTTAATTTCATTATTGGAAATTGTCGTTAATTCTTTTAAGGCAATTTCTTTAATCTGATAATTATCCTGAAAATCTTTATAAAATATCTTCACAGTGCCTTCATTAATTGCCTTTTGGTCTTGATCAAAGGCCAGAAAAGTTGTTTCATTTTGCAGAACATTTACCTGAGTAGCTAGATTAGTTTTATTAAAATAGCTGAAATTTGTAGTATCCTGATAACTAACTTTAGCAAGATAAAGCTTTCCTAAGGCAAATTCTTTGACATTAATAATTGTGGTACTGGAATTATATTCACGGTTCTGAGCCGGATTAAAAGTAACTTCCTGCACTAATTTCAAATCAGACTCAGAAAATTCTGACAAATAATTAGTAAACTGATATCGCTTCAATAAGTTAAGTAATGGTTGGTCCAGAGCAGACTGATTCACTTCATAAATTTTCAAATTGCCTTTTTGCCATTTACTCGCCTGATCATTGACCATGATCGCAATAGTATTATCAGAATTGACTGGATTAATAGAGTTCATTCCGTTATTTTCAAAATAAATTGTTGGTTTATTTACTGCTGAATTATCAGTTGAAACATTAAAAGTAGATTTATAGACTATATTAAGAAATTCACCGTTTGCACGTTTAACACCAGTATCAACTGCCATAGTATAACTTCCAGGAGTTATTTGATTTTCAGGAATCATCACAATTTTTTTATCAATTTGTGTAAATTCTTTGATATTAATTGCAGGATCAATATAAAAATTACTTTTAAATGAATCCAAATCAATATCGTTATAACTAAATTCAATTTCTAATGCTGTAGTAGCTGGAACATTATTAGCTTGATCGCGTGGTGTACTGCCTGTCACGACAAAATAAGGTCCAGTTTTGAATGTCCAGGTAAGATTACTTTGAAGTACCACCCCGTTCACCTTAGTTCCCTGAGCTAAAGTAAGAGTATAAATAGTATCCTTTTGTAGAGTTTCCTCAGGAATTACTTTGATCCCCTGATCAGAATTAGTAACTTTGTAAACAAATTGTGGTTCTACAGTAAGATTATCTTTGATTTCTGAAGTACTAATACTACTATCAGCACTAATTAAAAACTCAGTATTCTGATTGACACCATATTGAGTATTGGCCATTGAACTAATGTTTATGTTCAAGGATTTTTGATCTTTGGGATGAAATATGGGAATAACTAAAGGCACATTAAAAATGGAAATTAAAATTAGTAATCCAAAAAATAAAAATGAAAAAGATCCACCAGCCAATAAAACCGAAGAACGGAACCAATGCTCTGTCACCTGATGAACTAATTTGCTAAACAAGCTGATTCTTTCTGGTTTTTCTTGTGACACAACAATATTGGCAGCTATACTTTCAGCGATTGCTGCCTGAATTTTGGCATCAAGTTTAGCTCTTTCCCTGCCAGACATTTTTAAGCCTTTTTTATGAAAAGCTTGTTTGAGACTTTTTGTTAATTGCAGCTGTTTTGCCATTATTTAATGTGAATTTTAATATATGCTAAAGATCGATAATATTTCATTTTAATTGTAGACTCATTTATCTCCAATACTTTACTGATTTGATTAAAACTATAATCTTCTTTAAATTTTAAAACAAAAATTGTTTGTACTTGGTCATCCATTTTGGAAATTACCTCCATTACCTTACTAATACTTTTTGAAATATCTAAATTATTTTCAATTTCACTTAAATTTTCTTCACTAAATTCATTTATTACTTTATCTAAATCAACGAATTTTTTTTGAGAATTTGTTTTGTATAAATCGACGATACGGTTATGTGCTATTCGATAAAGCCATGGTTCAAATCCAATTTTTTCATCAAGTTTAAATTTCTTTTCAGAAAAGGCTTTAAATGTTTTTAAAAAAATATCACTGGTAAGATCTGAAGCAGTATCTTTGTTGGAAACACGAAAATAGCAGTAAGAAAAAATTCGGTCAACAAAAATTCGATACAATTTATCGAAATTACGAATATCGATCAAAGTATCTTTTACTAATTGCAGTATTTTTTCGTCTTGATGACCCTTAAACAAAATCTTATTTTATGAATTATCTAATAATAGTAATATTTATTAAGAATAACAATGAAAAAATTTTGAAATTATGGTTTAATAATTATTAGCACTATTTACTTTTTCTTATAATTGCCTTTTTTGATTATTATTGAAATCCCTCCACAAAATTCACTTAAAAAACGTTTGATAAGAATCAATTATAAAAACGTTATTCTCACCATATTAGTCATTTTTTTCTTTGTTTTTGCTATTTTCTTCATTGCTAAACCAGGTACTTTAGCGGCCATTTTTCAAAAACAAGCAGAAAATTCCAATACTACCAACTCTACTCCAGAACAAACAAATCTCATCAAGACTATGGTCAATAACTCCACTGACTTGGCAAGTAGTATTATCGAACCCAAATTGAAACATAAAGATTATCTGACTTCAGTACTTTTGATTGGTATGGATACTAGATTTGTAAAATATGAAAATGGCAGTTTTTCAAATAATGCCCCTCAAAACAAAGGTGACTCCAGAAATACTGATACTATTATGCAAATTGTTTATGATAATTTAAATGAAAATGTATTTATGATTTCAATTCCTAGAGACATGGGATCTGATGTGAATGAAACATGTCTCAATTATCATGCCAGCGTCAATGAAATCTTTGACCGTGCTGAAAAAAAACAATGTCTAGGAGGTGGTATTGCTGTACTCAAAAAAACAATTGAAAATATGACTGGTATTGAAATTCAATATTACGGAATAGTTACTATCGATGCTTTCCAGGAAATCGTAAATACCATTGGTGAAAAAAATGACCAAGGGAAAATAGGCATTAGACTTGATAATCCTACTGCATTTACTGACTACTATCCAATTACAAATGGCAATGGTTTTGAAAAAGTATATTTTGCCAAAGGTGAAATTTTTTTAACAGGAGAACAGGCCATCAAATATGTCCGCACAAGACAAACTTCTTCTGATTTCAGCCGAATTCGCAGACAACAAGATTTTATCCTTGCTTTAAAAAATTCTGCATTAAAATCTGAAGTGATACTTAATCCACAGAAAGTTTTACACTTGCTTCAAATATTTAATGAAAAAACAATGTTTACTTCACCTAATTTGGAAGAAATTAGAGCTGGTATAGAAATTTTACAAAATTCCAGTAATTTAAAATTCTATCACATTTTTCTAGACCCAAATCTAGGAGGTAATGAAGCCTACATTGATAAACAACCGAATGGAAGACCAGGAGGGGCGTACTATATGACTCCCACCGCCTGGAAACAATGCCCGGGAAATGAGTTTTGTCAGGTCAAAGAATATATTGCCAATGCTATCAGTAATCCTTTGGTTTTCAATGAAAATGCCACTATTGCCGTTTATTCGCAAATTTCCAAACAAAGTAAACCTGATTTTTCAAATTCAAAATATCAGGAATTTAAAAATGGTCATTATAACCAAATTCTGGTCGAAAACAAGAATACTGTATCTACTGAATTAACTGATAATTTATTACTTTTTGATTTTTCCGAAGGCAATAAACCCTTTACCATCAAATTTTTAGAAGAAAAACTAGGTATTACAGCAGTACCAGGTAGTAGTCAGGCAAGTCTAAGAAAAAATGGTGAGGATTTTGTAATTGTTATGAAATAACGAATTATGAAATTATTAATTTATAGATCTTATGACTAATAATTGTGGGCATAATAGCCTGAAATTTTAAATCTGGTGTGCATATTCAAAATTAACTTCAGCAAATTTAAAATTAAAGGTCGATAAGTTGATTATGCATTGGAAAATTTACATTTTTTCCCAGTAATTTGCTCAAGAACTGAAACTAATGATTTATCAACGTCTTTCGATGTTTTCAAAGCAATATAATCAGCCCATTCTACTTCTTTATCAATGGTGTAGGCAATAATTTTTGTTTGTGCTGAATTTTCTCTAAAAAACTTTGCCAGTTTTTCACCATCGTTAAAATCATTATCAAGTAACTTGGATACAATAATTATGTCAGGCTGTAATCCTTTATTTCTAATACTATTGGTAATTTTTCTAGCATGTTCTACTGTCATCACATGTTCAAGTATTTCCAGATCCATGTTATAACAGATTAAATCTGCGACAGTATGGTAATTTTCATCAGAATCAAATTGAAAAATTGTTGGATTTATCAGCATTGCCAATCAAATTAAACTAAAAATATTCCTCAATTATACTACACTTTTTAATAAAGCTCTAAACTGTTTAAAACTCATAATTGCTGATCACCAAAGCACCCAAAGACTGACCGTAAGCAGCTGAATTATTGGAATTAGTTGCCACTATAACTATTTTAATTTTAAAATTTGATAAATCAGTCCTGCTATTTATTTGTGGATTCACCTGAAAACGATAATCTTGAACTGGCACACCAGTACTCAGCTCCATCACTGTATAACCATGACCACCATATGTTTCATAATAATGTGTATGGGGAGCACGATCACCGGGACTGTAAACAAATAATGGGATTCCATATGCTGCTCTGAAATCCCGATTCGCCTGATCCATCATTAATCCAAGAGTAGTCACAGTCCAGCACACTCCCGAGCCAAACGGATATCCGTATCCTGGCCTTACATATCCATATTCAGTTTTGATATCGATATATTGATCACGAATCAATTCCACCCGATCGTTTGGCTTTAAAATTGGCATAGTGTTTAATTGCTGTGCTCCAGCCAAAGCATTCTCATACTTTCTCCAATAATAATCTTTAGCTAATAATGGCACATCTGTAAAAGAATTTTTATATATCAAATCTTTATCTACTTTAATATCCTCAACAGAAATTTTGCCGTAAACAAGTTCATATTGTTCTAATACATCAAGATTAGCTTGGCTTTCAGAATATGCCGTAACTGCAAAATCATCATTTTTGGCATTGATACCAATAAAAGTTTTTTCAGAATCAATACCAGCAGCAATATTTTTGGAAGTAAAAAATGGAGTTCGTAATAATCCTGTGATTGCAAATAGCTCATCAATATTGCCTACTTGATCACTTTTCACAACAAAAGTAGTGCAAAAAAATACACTTAAAAAAATAAGGGCAATAGTCAATTGTATTTCAAAAAATCGTTTCATTTGATATTTCTAAAATTACAGTAAAATTGGATTAATGTAAAGTTTGATAATTAAAACTACAATTGCACCAGTTTAGTTATGAAATAAAAGAAAGAGATCGTGTATAATCTACCTATGGCAAAATTTAAATTAACTTCCAAATACAAGCCAGCTGGTGATCAGAAAAATGCAATTGCAAAACTGACCCAAGGCTTGAGAAGTGGAACTAAACATCAAACTCTCTTAGGCGTGACAGGCTCTGGTAAAACTTTTACCATGGCTAACCTGATAGCCAATGTCCAGAAACCTACTTTAGTAATTGCTCATAACAAAACTTTAGCTGCCCAACTTTATTCGGAATTTAAAATGTTATTTCCAGAAAACTCAGTTTGTTATTTTGTTTCATATTATGATTATTATCAGCCTGAAGCCTACGTACCTAAACGTGATCTTTATATTGAAAAAGAAGCAGATATTAATGAAACTATCGAACGATATCGCAGTGTGGCTACCCAATCATTATTAACCAGATCAGATACTATAATTATTGCCTCAGTTTCATGCATTTATGGTTTGGGAGATCCGGAAGATTATTTAGCCTTAAGCCGTAATCTTCATGTCTCTGAAAGTTACAAACGGGAAATTTTGATAAGACAACTTAGCGATATGCAATATGTACGTAGTGAATACGACTTTTATCCCGGGTTATTTCGGGTTCGTGGTGATAATTTGGAAATTTTTTTATTTCAAGAAGAGCATGCTTTACGAATAGAATTTTTTGGCGATCAAATAGAATCTTTAAAGATAATCAATCCAATTACAGGTGAAGTCATTTCCAAGCCAGATCAACACAGTATTTTTCCGGCTAAACAATTTGTCACTCCATTTGAAAAGCTGAAACAGGCTATGCCACAAATTACAAAGGATTTGGTGGATGAAGTAGCAAATTTTAAAGCACAAAATAATTTAATCGCCGCCCATCGCCTCGAACAACGAGTAAAATATGATTTGGAAATGCTACAGGAAACCGGATATTGCTCTGGGATTGAAAATTATTCACGCTACATCAGTAATCGAGATCCTGGCAGTCCACCTTCCACTTTACTTGATTATTTTCCAAATGACTGGTTACTTTTCGTTGATGAATCACATATCACACTACCTCAAGTCCGTGGTATGTATAATGGCGATCGATCCAGAAAAACTACTCTGATCGAATATGGATTTAGACTCAAAGCAGCTCTAGACAACCGTCCACTCCAGTTTGCAGAATTCAATAATTATATCCACCAGGCCATTTATGTAAGCGCTACTCCTGATGAATATGAAATACAACTAAGTAAAGCTTCAATTCAGCCAGATACAGGTCATACCGGAGTAGTCGAACAAGTAATCCGCCCTACCGGATTACTTGATCCGCAAGTAGATATTCGTCCTATTGCTCCTGAAAGTCTTATTAATCTGAGAAAAGAAATTAAAAAAAATAATTATAAGACAATGACATATTTCAGTAAAAAATCAACTAATTTAAATCAAATTGATGATCTTCTTGGTGAAATTCAAAAAACAATCACAAAAGGCCAACGGGTATTGGTTACGACTCTTACTAAAAGAATGGCCGAAGATCTTACAGATTTTTTGCATAATCTTGACATCAAAGTCCAGTATATTCATTCTGATGTGGAAACCGTAGAACGTGTCGAAATTCTACGTGATTTACGTCTGGGGAAATATGATGTGCTTGTCGGTATCAATTTGTTACGTGAAGGATTGGATCTCCCTGAAGTATCTTTGGTCGCGATTTTAGATGCAGACAAAGAAGGTTTTCTCAGATCCAAAACCAGCTTAACTCAAACTATGGGAAGAGCATCCAGACATCTTGAAGGCCGAGTTATTATGTATGCCAATCACATTACCCAAAGTATGAAAATTGCCATTGATATTACTTTAGCAAGAAGGGCAGTACAACATAAATATAATATTGAACATCAGATTCGACCAACAGGAATTTTTAAAGATATTGATGAACAGCTTATCCGTGAGGCTCATGAATCAAATAAAGAAAAACTCGTTCCGACGATTGAAAATTTCAAACAACAAGTAGAAGCCTTTCCAGCAATGCAAAAAATTCAGCAAAAAGAATTATTAAATGAATTAGAAATTCAAATGAATATTTTTGCTGATATGCTGGAATTTGAAAAAGCAGCGGAAATCAGAGATCTTATGAAAAATATCAAGAAATAGAAAAAAACAAATCATTCACCTTCCTCAAAAGAGATTTTAAGACTTTTCTTATTCTCCATTCAATACTGATGCCTCATCAAAACGAAATTCAATAATTATTGAAATCACAGCTAAAATTGGAATGACAAGTACTACACCCAACATATTAAAAATCGTAAAAGCTGAAAGCATGGCAACAATTGTAATAATTGGGTCTAAGCCGACGGCTTTTTCCATAATCTTCGGTACTAACAAAACATTTTCTGCCTGATGAATCAAGGAAAAAACCAAAATAATGTAAAGAATGGGAATGAAGGGAGAATTGGCATTAGCACCAGCAGCTATTACTACTCCGACTATAGCAGAAAAAATTGGTCCAAAATTAGGAACTACTTCTAAAAATCCTGCAATCACTGCTAGTGGCAAAGCGAATTGATCTAAAGTCCAATTAGCAATAAAAAACTTGGGAATGACCAGACCTAACCAGGTTAATAAACCAATGGAAAACATCAGAAATAATTGACCATGCATCCAACTTCCCAATTTTTCTTCAATTTTTTTTACAAGTAATGAATACTTTTTTGCTTCTTTTTTAGGAAGAACACGCAATAATCCAATATAGATATCTTCTTTTCTAATCAACATGTAAATTGACAAAAGCATCACTGTAATAAAACCGATTAAGCCGGCCAAAGCTGAATTGAGAAAAGAAAATGCCTGGGTGACACCACCCGAAAAAAAACTGCCAAAGTCGGCTACTTTTAAATTATTAAAATAATTGCGAATGACACTAGTTAATTCCACTGAATTAATTTGCGAATCAATACCTGGTATCTTATTAAAAATTTTCAAAAGGCGTTCAAAGAAATTAGTAACTAAATTACCTAAATTATTAATAATAACCGGTAATTGATGCTTTAAAGTATTAAATTGATCAACAAATTGGGTAAGGATTAAACTAAAAACAATTACCATAAATACTATTAATAGCAAATAAATTACCAATACACTTAATATACGAGGAATTCTTTTTGCTTCAAGTTTATCAATTAATGGTCGTAATGAAGAATTTATGATAAATGCCAGAAAAACCATAAAAACAATCGTCCTTAATTGCCAAGCGAGTACTAATGTTATTGCAGCACCAAAGATAATTGCCAAATTTCGCAACGAAAACTCAACAGCAATGACAGATTTATTTTTCATATTTTTGAATATAATAATTTCTTTTTAGCTAAATCTACTTCATTAATTAAATCTTTAAATAAAATTATTGTCAAACAGATTGAAAAAAATAAGGCAACTAGCAATAACCAAATTTCAGTTTTCCCACTAAGGACATTAAAAAGAATAACACAAATACTAAGCCAGTTAAAAATAAACCACACAATACCAGTATGATAAATTTCAAAAGAAGATTGTATGATATGCAATAAATTTAAATCTGCAAGTCTAGCAATAGTTGCTATTGATAAATGTGAATTATGAAAATACCAGGCTTTGATATTTACAACCAAAAAACCTAAAGCAATCACTGTAAACATTATCATATCAGAATAAGTAGAAAGGGTAACCACCCCGGTACTGGAAGTAATTGTTGATAAATTGAATAATTGTGGAGAAAGTACAAGAAAATGGACTGGTAGTTGCAATAATGAACCAATGAGAATAATACCCAAAAATTTGGATAAAACCATAATGATTGCAGGAATCAAACTTTTGTCAATAACAGTAATTAATGACCTGGACATGAAAAATTTTTTAACTGTTGCGACTTATTTAGTATTACTTGAATTTACTTTTGATGCCATTCGTGACTTTAATCTAGCACCAGTATTCTTTTTAAGGACACCCTTTTTAACGGCAAAATCAACTTTCGAATATGCTTTAGCAAGTTGTGCTTTAATTTCAGCAGGCTTGGCAGTTACTATTGATTTTATTAAGTCCTTACGTGCAGACTTAAAAGCATTTTTGGTGATTTTATTAATTATATTTCTTCTTTTACCGACACGAATTGTTTTTTTTGATGATAAAGTATTTGCCATTACGTTTTAAAAAAAATAAAATGAATTACTTGGGAATCTCATAGAATTTTAACAATTTATCGTAGGATTCACAAGTAATATTTGTTTTAAATCAACTTAATATCATTATGAAATCACAAGCTCCAAATGTTATCTTCCTTCCAGGAAATGGCGGATCCACCATAAATGATCATTGGTTTCCTTTTTTACAAGAAAAACTAAATGGACTTCATATCAAAGTTACCGCAAAAAATTTTCCAGATCCTGTTTTAGCTAGAGAAAAAATCTGGATACCATTTATCAAAACAAATCTGGGAGCCGATACAAATTCCATTTTGATTGGTCACTCTAGTGGAGCAGTAGCTGCCATGCGTTTCGCTGAAGAAAACCGGATCTACGGATCTATCTTAATTGCTCCATCATATACAGATCTAGGAGATTATCACGAAAAGCTGAGCGGATATTTCAACCGTCCCTGGCGATGGGACAAAATCAAGGCCAATCAAAACTGGATTGTACAGTTTGCTTCACTTGATGATCCATATATTCCTATCAATGAAGCCAGACATATTCATGAAGAACTGGACACAGAATATTTTGAATATGATAACCATGGCCATTTTGGTGCTGACGTCTTCAAAACTGAATTTCCAGAAATTGTAACAATCTTGAAACGGAAATTGAATATAAAAGTAGCAAGTATCATGTAGCTAACTCTAAAAAACGACATACTAGCAATATCAAATAGCCCTAAAGTCATTCCGGAAGTTAGATTTTCTTAGCTTTAGCTTAGAAAATCTTGCTGTACGAAATTTAACGATATACTAATTTTAACTTCTGATTCCCGTTTTTTTCTACTTGATACTTGATACTTTACTATTCCACAATTTATCATTTTCCTTTCATCTTCCTTCATTTATTTGATAAAATGTACTTTATCACGAACAATATCATGCAAAGTATTTCTGAAATCAAACAAAATTTTTCCAATCTGCAAACTAGAATTTCTGCAGTATCCAAAAAAAAAGATCCTGACAATCTAGACAGTTCTGCTGAAGCAATAAAAATTCTTTCCGGAGATCCTACTTTCTGGAACAATAACCTCAAAGCTCAACAAAAAATGAAAGAACTGGGAAGAATCCAGGCAGAGCTCAATGGCTTAAAAGAACTTCAAGGTTTAGCAGATGATATCAGTACTATGCTTGAACTAATACAAGATGATGAAAATGCCTCTGCTTCAGAACTTGAGGAAACGCTCCAAGAAACTACTATTATGGTCAAAAAACTAGCAAAAGTTTTGGATAAAGCAGAACTGGAAACTTATCTTGGCAATAAATATGATAAATATGACGCAATTTTTTCTTTGCATTCAGGACAAGGAGGAACCGAAGCCAATGATTGGACAGAGATGCTTTCACGTATGTATTTGCGATTTTTTGAAAAAGCCGGATTTAATGTAGAAATTATTCATAAAATTCCAGGTAACGAAGCGGGGATCAATACCATCACCATGGAAGTACATGGTCAATACGCTTACGGGTATTTAAAGCGTGAACATGGTACACATCGTCTAGTGCGAGTTTCACCATTTAATGCCCAGGGCTTGAGACAAACCTCGTTTTCCGGAGTGGAAGTTACTCCCTTGATTGAAGATGATCTGGAAGTAGACTTAAAAGAAGAAGATATTGAATTTGCAGCGGTTAGGTCTTCTGGAGCCGGAGGTCAAAATGTAAACAAAGTTGCTACTTCAGTGAGATTAATTCATACACCTTCTGGAATTACTGTTAGTTGTTCTACAGAAAGAAGTCAATTAAGAAATCGTGAACTGGCTATGAATGTTCTTCGCGGCAAACTCTTTGCCATTGCTGAAACAAAAAGACAGGCAGAAGAATCACAATTAAAAGGTGATCACAAGATCGCTGGCTGGGGAAATCAAATTCGAAATTATGTGCTGCAACCATACAAATTAGTAAAAGACCTGCGTACCGGTATCGAAAGAACTGATCCTGAAAATATATTAGATGGCGACTTAGATGAATTGATTAGCGCTGAGATAAGGCTGTAAACGGTAGACAGTAGACAGTAGACTGGAATCTAGGAATCGAATTGCGTCCTGAAACAAGTTGAGGATCGAAACTCGAATCTCTTTGTCTACTAGATACTAGATACCAGCTACTAGATATTTTTTCTACTTGCTACTTGATACATGATACGTGATACTTGCTACTTTATCCATTTTACTTCGCAATTATCAGAATTTGCCCGGGATGGATCAGAGCTTGCTGACCATTTGGGAGAAAGCCAATATCACTTATATTTCGATCAAGAATGCGACCCCAAAGGTTGCCATTGCCATAAACTGCTTCTGAAATTTCCCATAAAGTGTCTCCTTGTCTAACTTCGTAATTACCTACACCAATATCACCTGGCGCATAATTAGTAGCAGACCAATGACCAGTTCTCTGAATTCGGGAAATATTGGAATCTGATTTTTCACGAGCAGAAAGGGTACTGGCATCGACACGAAAAGTATTGATACCTTGATTATCAATTTCTCCATTTTTATCCTGATTATCAATTTGAGAAAAATTTACTTCCTGAGTATAAGGATTTTTTTCCTTTTTATTAAACATATTAAAGACAAAAGGTAATATGATTAATAATAAACCCAGAGTCATCATAGTAAAACCAATTACCTGAAATATGATACCGCGGTATTTAGTGGATGGATCTTGAATCTTAGAAGTAGAATTATCAGAAGTGCTAGCCCCGGTATTGGAATTTGCCATGATAAAATATAAAAAATAATTTAGCGGGGCAGGCTCTTACATATCTTAATAAATATTATGAAAATTAGCAATTAATTTTATATTCCTTGAATTATAGATTGATTCTCAAGCAAATATTTATTAAACTGTTTAAGTACTATATTAAAAAAGATGATTCAATATTTGGATGTTACAAAAGAATACATCAAAGGAATGAATGCCCTGGAAAATATCTCTTTTGAAATCAGTGAAGGAGAGTTTGTATTTTTGGTGGGACCATCAGGTTCTGGTAAAACTACTATTATCAAAATGTTAATTCGGGAAGAAATCCCTTCAGCAGGCAAGATTTTTTTCCATGATGAAGACATTACCAAATTTAACCGTCAAAAGATTTATAAATTACGACGAAAAATTGGAGTAATTTTTCAAGATTTCAAATTAATTCCAGAACTAAATGCTTGGGAGAATGTGGCATTTGCTATGGAAGTAGCTGGTAAATCTGATAAAGAAATCAAAGAAAATGTACCATATTTACTTGATATTGTTGGACTTTCAAATCGAATGAAATTTTTTCCCAGACAACTTTCCGGTGGAGAAAAACAACGTGTAGCTATTGCTAGAGCCATGGCCAACAATCCCAAAGTCCTGATTGCTGATGAGCCAACTGGTAACCTGGACCCAGAATCAGCTTGGGATATTGTACAAATATTAAACAAAATTAATAATTGGGGCACTACAATTATTATGTCTACGCATGGATTTGATATTGTCAATACTTTGCATAAAAGAGTGATCAGAATGGAAAATGGCAGAATGATGCGTGATGATCTCAAAGGTACATATGAAGATTTAGATGATTTTAGTATCAAAGTAATTTCCAAAGCAGCTGAAAAATCTAATGAAGATGAAAATAATCAAGTAGCAACAAATCTTAAAGCTGAAGTTTCCAAAAAAGATAGAAACGCTCCGGAAACAACAGAATCATCTGAAACTAAAAAGCTTAAAACTGAGATTGATCAAGATAATTCAAGCGAAAATAATATTTCTGTAGATCAAATAAAATCAAAAATTGAACCCAAAGTAATATCCGACGAAAAGAATGAAGATTTTTCTGGCGAGACAGAAGAAAAAATTCCTGAAACTTCCCCAGAGCCAATATCTCCAAACTCTGAATCTCCAAAACAATTGAAACAACATCGTAAAAAAATTAAATTTTCAACGAAAGTATCCCAAAATAAAAAGGAGAATCCAGAAAATCAGGCACTAGAATCCAAAATTTTAAGTCAACTTGATGAGAAAATTAACAATATTTCAGAAGAAACTCGTACATTAAAAGATCTCGGTATTTCCAAGAAAACACAAAAAGCTCTCAAACAAAATGGTTTGGAGGAAATTGATGACATTGTAGATTTAGGAAAAAATGATCTTGAAAAGATTAACATTATTCCCCCAAAAGACCGGCACTTGCTGGAAGATATTATTGATGATTATTCAAATTAATTATGGGATTTACAAACTTAAAACGAATTATTTCACAAACTGCTAAGCAGATTAAAAGAAGCGGTTGGATGTCGATAGCATCCATATTAGTCATGTCTTTAGCGATTTTTATTTCTACAATATTTCTATTTTTAGCATTTGTTTCCAATTTATTTTTACAATCAATTGAAAACGAACCTCATATTTATGCATTTTTTAAAGTCGGAACACAGGAAGAAACTATTACTAATTTTAAAAAAGAATGGGAAAAATCCTCAGAAATTCAATTTATTGAATATACTAGTGAAGAGCAAGCAATATCAGAATTTAAAAAAGCTCAGGAAATTAATAACCCTCAAATTGCTCAAAATGTCCGGGCAAATGTCTTGCCCCCAAGTTTAAGTATACGTCTCTATCGTATCAACGATGCTGATAAAATAATCGAAATGATTGTCGGGACACAAAAAGATCACAAGGAGCTTACTACAGTTGCCTTTAATAAAAATACCATTGATACGATCAAATCACTCTTTTTCTGGTTACGGCTTGGTGGTGGCATCATCATGGGATTACTTTTATTAGTTATTATGACATTTACTTTATTAACAATCGAATTTAGAACATATAGTAGGGCAGAGGAGATAGGAATTATGCAACTGGTAGGTGGTAGTTTATGGTTTATCCGGGCTCCGTTTATTTTTGAAGGTGCATTTTATGGTTTTCTTGGATCATTAATTTCATCATCTATCATCTATCTTCTCACTTATCTGGTCTTTGTGGTCAATCGTCAATCAGGTGCTGTAGATTTCTTATATTCTTTTTTTGGTGATCTCCGCTGGCCAGCATTTCACTTACCTGAATTTATTTTGTTATACTTCATTATCTTAGTTGTCGGTACTTTAATTGGCACCTTCAACAGTTTTCTAGCTATCAAACGTTATATCAATTAAATGTTTAAATTTTTTAAAACAAAATTAAAAATCTTCATAATTATTACGATAGTTTCAATATCTACAATAGGAACTATGGTAACGCCTATAACTGTAGCAGCCACACCTGAACAAGACTTGGAATTACTTCAACAAAAATTACAGGAAATTGCCAATCAAAAAAAGACCATCAATGATCAGATCAACCAGGAAAGTGGCATACAAGATGAAATGACCAGAGAACTTACTAAATTAAAAAATGAAATCAGTCTACTTGATAATCAAATCAGCGAAACAGAATTAAATATCCAACAAATTCAGCTTCAAATTCAAATTTTAGAACAAGAAATTGCTGCTACGGAAAATAAAATAATTGAGGCCAAAAAGGAAATTGAAACATTACAACTGGAAGCTGATAATCGTTTTGTCGATATGTATATTGAACAAAAAACTTTTTCCCAGTTAAATATGGTTTTTTCAAATAACATAACCAATATTGTCAAACTTGAATCATATCAAAAGTCTCTTCAAGAAGAAACTGACAAGTTATTATCAGATTTAAATCTCAAAAAAGAAGAATTAAACAAACAAAAAGATAAGATGGAAGCTGATAAAATCCAGGTATCCCGTGATGAAGTCACAGTGCAAGAAAAAAAACTGGCTCTAGAAAAAAATAAATCTACGATTGATTCCCAAAGGCAAATCTACTATCGGAAAAGAAATGAAAGTATGCAAAAAATTGCTGATCAGGAAAAATTAAAAGATTTATTAGAAGAACAGGAAAAAGTAGCTCTGGCTGAGCAATCACGGCTAATTGAACAAATTTCAGATAGCATTACAGAAATCACTTCTGGTACATATATTTCAGCTGGTAAAGGAATTGGTTATCAAGGCTGTACCGGACTTTGTACTGGCGATCATCTCCATTTTGCAGTGCAACAAAATGGCAGCTACGTCAACCCTTGTAATGTTTTAGCTGCTAATTCCGCCTGTGGTGGCTCTGGTTCACTAGCATTTCCCATGAAAGGTTCTTATGTCCTTACCAGTGGTTACGGCATGCGCTGGGGTAGTTTCCATTACGGAATTGATGTGGCCAATTACAGTGACGGAGCCCCAATTTATGCCTCACACAGTGGATACATCACATACGGTAATGATGGTATTTGTAAAAACTACCATGGCTCTTTACCCTGTAACGGTTCTGGAGCAAACTATGCTATAATCTGCGAGAATAAAAATTGTAAGGTAGGATTGAAGACGATGTATTGGCATTTAAGATAAAATTATTTTAAAATCACTTTCCAACATCTTTTTTGTTAAGTAATTTCTTAACATCCCTATCAAAATCAGAGATATAGTTTTTGTCTTGTAATTTTTTATATGATTGATACTCCTTCATTGCTAATACTTCTGCTACTTCATGACTGATACTTCCTGTATTATTAAGTATTTCATATTCACTAAACTTAAAAAAAGAATTTAATTTTTCAATCCATTCTTTCATTGTCATCGATCTTCCTTTGACTGCTTGCAGTTCAGCATAATCGAGATATAAATTACCTATTTTGTTTAAATGTGATAATTCAATTTTATCTAAATAATTTTTTGCAATTACAACATCACCAGGCATAATTTTACCTTTGGGAAATTTTCTCCATGATGTTAGGCCCATTTTATCTTTCTTGCTATTTACTCTTTCTAAAACAATTTCAGCTGCTGTTTTACCAGTGATTGCGAAGTGTAATTTATTTTGAACTGTCGCGAAAAATATTTTTGTCTCATTTGCCTTAGGAGAATAATCGATCGATGTTGCAAAAATGTCAGTAATTTTCTGATAAATCATACGTTCGCTAGTACGTATATCTTGAATTTCTTCATATAAATCGTCAAAATATCGGGTACTAAATCTCGAGCCATATTTCATTCTATTATTATCAAGTGCATAGCCTTTATTTATATAGTTTTTAAGAATGCTGGAGGCCCACTGTCTGAACTGAATTCCTCGCTCAGAGTTTACCCGATATCCAACAGCAATAATTGCTTCGAGAGAATACATTGAAATATTCCTTTGGATTTTTCTATTACCTTCAATTTGAACTTGTAAGAAATCCTTACAAGTTGAATTTGGGTCGGCTTCAGCTTCTTTGAATATATTGTTTAAATGCAGAGTAATATTTTGGGTACTAGTAGCAAATAATTCAGACATTTTCTTTTGTGAAAGCCAAATATTTTCTTCTGCAAATAATACTTCCAGGTGAATAGCCCCATCTTGGGATTCGTAGAAAACTATTTGATTATTTGGTAATTTTTTTAAATCGTTTGGATTCATACTTAAAATATTTCAATATAAATAAATTATAGCACTGAAAAAAATTAATTCATTGTATTGCAATACAAAAAATTAGATTTTAGCAATAATACTGTAAAACTTAAATTTGCCAAACATTTCCCTGCACGATTTTTTATCATTAGGTGCTGTGTATCAATTATTTGTAATAATATTAACCCATAGTATATTTCCAAATGGTAGCTTCTCCTTTTTTATCCTATAACTAATCTCAATTATTGTGATTCTATCATTGACACTATATATATATATATTGGATATAATTGACTTATAGTTAATTATTCAGTCATGGCTAACGAATTTATAAATATAGGTGTTAATCTAACAGAAATGTCTGAACCTTGTGCAAATTGTGGTTTTTGTATGAAACCACTAGAAGAGACTTTAATTACTCTTGGAGATCGGTTAATGGAATCTGATATAGATACTGTGTTTTTAAACTATTTTTATGCTCAAAAAGGTGATGGTTTTGCAACGCTTTTACAACAAAATATTACTGATGCTGTTTGTACTCTAACTGACCAAACACCAAGTACAAATATCCTAGTAACAGTGGATCATAATCCAAATACTGGTATAATTAATGTTTCTTGCGTAGGAAATCCTAATGGGTTTGATTTGGAAGTAGATACGGATAACTGGCATCCAATTGTGAATGAAATCCATGAAAGAAAACGCCTAAATAATGCTCATCTTAATTAAAAATTACTATTAAGATAATTCAATTACAGAAACATTAGCACAAAATAAAAAGAGACTAAATAAACGTGAGTTTCTAAAATTGTAAACTGTTTTGATAGATATTACCCTATTAAGAATTAACTTGATATAGTGCTATCCCGACTGCGATAGATAGATTGAGGCTGTCGATTTGGTCACTTTGCTGGATGAAGACACTTTGTCCTTTGTGGTGAAAATCGTTATCGAGGCCCGATGCTTCACTCCCAAATACTAGGGCAAATGGTGATTGAAATTTTGTTGAGCGAAGTTCTTTTTTGGCATCTGTCATGAATGGATATATTTGATGCGAGAATTTGGCAATATAATCCTCAAATTTGTCAAAATATTGAAAGTGCAACTGAAAGATGCCTCCCATGGATGCTCTGATGACTTTTGGGTTGAATATATCAGTCGCGGGTTTAATTATGACCAAATTTTGGAAATCAAATCCTAGCATACTTCTGCAGATTGTACCTAAATTGCCCAGATCCTTAATACCTACTAAAACTAGATGATTGCTTTGCGGTTGTAAGATGCTTTCGTATTTGTTGAATACCCCGATAGCATAACAATTACCTTTATTGGATAGTTTGGATATTAGGTTATCTGATACTTCAATTTTGATATTTTCTTTTTTACATATTTCTGTTATTTTGTCTACCCCTTCGTTATGTGCCGAATTTGAGCTTATTAACACGACCAGAACTTTATCTTTTTGATATCTTAGTAGCTCTAATGTAGGAAATACACCTATGGTATATGAGTACGAGAAGTCTTTTTTATATGGTTTAATTTTGGTATTCATTTTGGTAGATGTTTTAACTAGTGTAATTATATACCATTTAGGTTGTTGATTTGATATTTTTAACTGAATTTATGAGTAAAAAAGATACAGATTTATTTTTATCAATTCTTAAAAATTTCTTAAAATCCGGAATTATTGGGGGAAAACATAGTGCTGAGATGTAGGAAAAACAGAAAATTACATACAGATCTATTTTAACAACATTAAAACAATCCCTACCATCTTATCTTTATCCCCCATTTTACTCTCAGCGATAAAGATTGTAAGAGTAGTAAGAACTTCTGGAGATATTTTTAAAGTATTTAATATGCCAGCTTTTTTCAGAAACCATAGAAAACTAAAAGCTCCAGTTCTCTTATTTCCATCTATAAAAGGATGATTCTTGATTATCAAATAAAGCAGATTAGCAACCTTTTCTTCTACACTAGCATATGGTTCATGTCCACCTAATGATTGATAAATACTTCGTAATATTCCATTCAATGAACCTTCTTCGCGTTCAATAGCAAACAATTTTGTTGCCGTTTTATTATTATTAAGTTCTTTTTTTAATTCAGCTATATATTTTTGTAGTTCTTCGGCACTAATGTCAATCTTTCGAAGAGTACCTCCTTTTTCCGGTAAACTGGATTTATCATATGCATCAAGAGAAACCCAGGTATATGCAAAGGCTTTTATTATTTCCAGCACACCATTTACCATTGAATTATCATTGGCAGGCAGTAATTGCTTTATATCATCTACTGCATTTTGGAATAATTGGTAATTTTTTTTGATCAGGTTTCTATTTATGGCATACCCTTTAATTATATAATCTTTTAGAATTGTGTTAGCCCACCGTCTGAAAGAAGTACCTGCAATTGAATTGACTCTATAACCAACAGATATAATTGCATCAAGATTATAAACCTCCAAAATTCTTTTTACTTTTCGATTACCTTCATTTCGAACCTGTTCCAAAATGGAACAGGTTGATTCTTTCTCTAATTCATTTACTGCATATATTTTTTTTAGATGTTTAGTAATGGCTTGAGAATTAACGCCGAAAATCTCAGCCATTTCTGCCTGTGTAGCCCAAATAATCTGTTTCTTTATGTCAACATTTAGTTTAACAGGTCCATTTTTCCCTTCGTAGATTGTGATTTGATTTGGTGAGTTTTTTATGTTCATACTTTACTCTACCAATCAATTCTTAAAAACTTCTTAATTTTCAAAAATTTTCTTTAATTGATCCTCACTAGGCAAATATTTAGAAATTCTTTTTGGTAGTTTTGAATATTTATATGTAGCTACTCCAATTGGATGCGTAACCACTTCTAAAGCATATTCCACTAACAATCTGTTTTTTGATTTACAGATTAATATTCCAATACTAAATCTATCTTCTGCATATTTAACATGCTTATCCAGCAAATGAAGATACCAGTTTAATTGTTGGGCATATTCAGGTTTAAAATCATCAATTTTAAGTTCAATCGCTATTAAAGACTTTAGCTTGCGATGGTAAAATAGTAGATCAATATAATATTCTTTATCTACCAGTGCAACTTTGTACTGTCTGCCCATAAAGCAAAAATCAGAGCCAAGTTTACCAATCACTTGGATAATGTTACTAACAATTTTCTCCTCCAACTCTTTTTCAGAGTGAGTTTCTTCTAATCCTAGAAATGAAAGATTATATTCATCAGAAAATTGTGATCTATATAGTGCTAGTTTGTCTTTTGAAAGTATTTTTGTAAAATTATTTTGTAGATATCTGGAATTCTTATAAGAATCAAACCTGATTTCTTCTTCCAATACAGCTCTGCTCCAACCCTTTTCGATACATTTCCTTATATAATATTCCTTTGCTTTATCATCCTTGATTTTAGCCATTATCAATAAGTTCTGTCCCCAAGGTATTTCTGCAACAAGTTGTTGCAGAATGTTATTTTGTCGATTTGTTTTATAGAACTTCATCATTAACCATAAGTTTCTAGAGGAAAATCCTTTTATTCCTGGAAACGAAATCTGAACCTCCTTTGCAATATTTTCAATAATAGATTTTCCCCAGCTATCAGCATTATTTTCATATAAAGTTTTTCCAATATTCAAATACATCCTTATTAGTTCTTTATTAACCTTGGACATAGATTGATATCTTGCATGTGCAATCTGATGTTTAATTTCATTAATTATTGGTGATATTTTAATATCCATGTGTTGTCTTTGTCATAAAGACACTCTACCAATCAATTCTTAAAAACTTCTTAAATTTCCGAATTTTTTAATCTTTATTTCTTAATTTTTAATCTTTAATCATTAATTCTTAATATTTTCCCCACCTGCTCCTCATCCAGCTCCATCTCAGGATAGATTCCTTTGTGATAGATTTTGATGATTTTTTCGATTAGTTTGAAGGGAATTGTCTTTGTCTCTGGTAAATACTCAAATCGTATCTGTGCAGGGAAGGCTGACTTCCAGGCTTCTGGAACGATGTTTTCATTACCTTGGCTCATGGGTTTCATAGGGCCGGTAAATGAGAAGGTTGATAGGTTTTGGAGTTACAGCGCAAGATGAAGGCTTTTTGTGATTTAGTCAAAACATTATATAATATTTATTAATTTCTCAACTCCTTTCTAATCTCTTTTACTTTCTGCACATTTTCAATTTCGTTTCCTAACTTATTTAAATTAAATGAATATAATGCAGGGTTTAAAATTTCATTACCACAATCTAATGTAAATACTTTTATTCGATCATGTAAAATAAGAGGAAAATCATCGTGGTTGATGGTCAAAAGATAAAGTCTAGCATGGAAATTTTTTAAGATTGAAGAAATTGCACAATCAATAAAAGATATCTTTTGGTGAGAAGTTTTATTATAACGACTATATATTTGGCCTATCTGCGTACAATCCTTGATATACTTAGAAGCAAAATTGATTTCGAAATCTGAGAATCTGTTTAAGTAAAGCTCACGTTCAGTTTTATTTTCTTGAGTTACGGCATCCCGTAAATATTCAAATCGAAGTAAATCCATTGTTCCTACAGCACAATCATTTGTACTAAAAAAAGAAAATAAATCAGTAAATTCTTTTAAGTGTTTTGAGGAACTAATTAATATATTGGTATCTAAAAGTATGAATTTTTCTTTTAGTAAATCTCTGATGCCCTTTTCAACTTCCATTTGTTTTCAAGCTCTGTATAAATGTTAATTTTTTGAGCAATTTTATTAAGTTCAGAAAAATTAATTCTGGATTTTGATGAATTAAGCTTAACCAGTATTGTGTCTTCTTTTATTTTAGTTTTATTTTTATTTTGATTCATTTTATTTCATTAACTAACTTAGTATAAACGATTATAAATGATAAATCTTAAATCTTTCTTAATTTTCAGAATTTTTAATCTTTAATCATTAATTCTTAATATTTCCCCCACCTGATCTTCATCCAGCATCATCTCCGGGTATATGCCTTTTTCAATTATTTAAAGTTTTCAGAGTGGAATTCGTTAATAGTGATCTCATCTGAATTATTGCTATCTCATTTAATTTACTCAATCGTTCTGGTTGGGCTAAACCATGACGAATAAATTCAGCACTGAAACTCTGT